>NZ_DDOP01000041.1:120234-120398 GCF_002341725.1 Bradyrhizobium sp. UBA2491 | reverse complement strand
TCAATATCTGTCAGCGAGACGCTGTGAGATGACAGCCATGCGCGGAGCGCGTCCTTGCCCGAAATACCGGTCTGGATTGGGACTGAATCGAAAGGGGCCGCTTCACGCAGCGACCCCTTTGCCGGGAAAATGTCTTGGGGATGAAATCTAGCCCCGGTTAGCCC
>NZ_DDOP01000041.1:119825-119981 GCF_002341725.1 Bradyrhizobium sp. UBA2491 | reverse complement strand
AAATCTAGCCCCGGTTAGCCCGGAGAATACACCCAGACTGTGACCGGAGGGATTCCGGACGATTACTGTCCACCCCCCTGACCCATTATTTTCGGCAAGGTCCTATTGCTGCGCATCCTTCGGCGGCATCCGCGGGGGCGGCAGCGGCGTGAAGAC
>NZ_DDOP01000041.1:1890-119606 GCF_002341725.1 Bradyrhizobium sp. UBA2491 | reverse complement strand
GGGCGGCAGCGGCGTGAAGACCGATCCCTGGGCACCCGCCGGCGGGGCCACGAACGTCCCGGTCGTGGAATCGCCGCCTGATGTCTCCAGGATCGTCTTCGGCGTGATGTACTCCCTGACGAAGTCCATGATGGTGCCGTCGCCGCCGCCGAAATCCGCCGCCCGGCCGCCTTGCGGGCGCCCGGCCTTGATCTCGTTGTCGGCGGTGTGGGTCTGCTCGGCCAGCGCCTCGCTGTAGGGAATGCGGAAGGCGCGCGGGACCGCGCTCGGCCGGTTGTCCTCGTCGAGCTCCTCGACCCAGAGATAGATCGAGCCCGGATCGCCCTCCAGCGAATGCGGCTCCACGATCCGCGTCGACAGCAGCTTGAAATTCGCCGGCAGCTTTTCCGCGGACGCCCAGCCGAGCAGGCCGCGCATGCCGCCGAAGCTGACGAAGTAGAAGGCGCTGGTCACGACGATGACGACGGCCTTCAGCGACCAGTGCAGCCGCGCATAGACCAGCACGATCAGCAGCAGCGCGCCGATCACCGCATAGGCGACCGCGAGCGTGAGGATGATTGATTGCAGACTAGTCACGGCCAAGCACCCTGACGCCGGATTTAGGGGCGCCGGTGTTCGGATCGAGGTCGGCGCCGTTACGCCAATTGCTGCGGAAGGTCTCGAGCAGCGATTTTGGCCGCTGGTCCACGTTGATCACCTTGCCCTCGGCATCGAGGCGGAACCTGACCGCGGTCTTCTCGTCGCCGGTGTGATCGACGGTCAGCTTGTCGTCGAAGATCACTTGCGCCGTCGGGTTGAGCTTCTGCACCTTCACATTGGCCTGCACCGGCTCGCCGGTGGTGGCCTGGAAATGCGAGACGTTGACGGTGTACTCGCCGGCGACGATGCCGCGCAGGGTGACGATCTCCTCGCGGATCGGCGATGCGATCTTCTTGCCGTTCACGACGATGAAGTCATTGGCGCCGCCGCGGTCGTCGCGATCGAGCGTCAGGAAACCGG
The DNA here is from genome assembly GCF_002341725.1 of Bradyrhizobium sp. UBA2491. Taxonomy (NCBI): domain Bacteria; kingdom Pseudomonadati; phylum Pseudomonadota; class Alphaproteobacteria; order Hyphomicrobiales; family Nitrobacteraceae; genus Bradyrhizobium; species Bradyrhizobium sp. UBA2491. The sequence goes on along the minus strand of NZ_DDOP01000041.1, from coordinate 118,607 downwards.
CCTCGCGATGCCGGTACCATGCGATGTTGCCGGCAGGGTCCTGCACGAACAAGTCGAGATCGTCGGGATGGTTGTCCGGCCAGTCCATGGTGATGATGAACTCCGCCTTGGATTCGATCTTGCCTTCCTTGGAGTCGGGCGAAACCGACAGCAGCGCCAGGAAGAACAGGAAGGCGATCACTTGCAGCGCCTTGAACAGCATGACGCCAAGCGGATCGAACGGCTCCTCGCGCGGATAGAGCCCGAATTCATCCATCATGGCGGCGTTCCAAAGCCGGGGTGACGTGCGTTTCGGTCAGCACGACGGCATCGGAAAACACCCGCTGGGTCGCGGAATCGAGCATGTAGTACTGGACGCGAACCAGGATCGATCCGATCAGGCCGGCAAGCGTCGTGTACATTGCGACCGCCATGCCGTCGCTCATCAGGCCCATCGACGATTTCATCGCGACCTTGTCGGCGGCATCGAGGCTTGCGATCGGCGCCAGCATGATGATGAAGCCGATGATGGTGCCGAGCAGGCCGAGTTTCATCAGCGTGTCGGAGGCGAAGGCGCCAAATCCGTTGGAGCCGCGCAGCCGGTCCGCCAGCGTGCGCAGCAGCAGGGTCTGGTCGATCGGCCCCTTGGCCTGCGCGTCGGCCTTCTGCACCAGGCTGCGGATATGATCGGTGACGAGCCCGCCAGGCAGGCCCTTGGCGTCTGCGGCAAGCGCACCCGCGCCGTCGGGTGCGGCGAGCACCGATCGACAGGAGCGCGCCACCTCGCCTTCGCGCGCGATCGCCCGCGTCCGCCAGAAGCAATGGATGCAGGTCAGGACGTAGAGGACGGCAATGACGCTGGAAATGTAGGTGCGGTCGGAGTGGACCATCAGTCTGATCAGGCCGTAACGCCACAGCAGGAACGCGGCGAAAATCGACAGCCCGGTGAAGATCATCCAGAGCAGCAGCACGCTGCGCTCCGCCGTATCAGTGCCGGCCGATGCGGCCGCGGCGCCGACCCTGGCACTCATGCTGCGTTATCTCCCGTTGCCGACCGTTCCATCAAGCGGTGCGATCTCTCCTCCGGTTAGAGCAGAGCCGAAAAATGCCGTCCAAAGACATCTGCCCAAGTTTCGTTGGGCAAATTGCCCGATCTCTTGCCTCATCGCTGGGTTGCATTGGCTCGGAACCAGCTTGCTGCTACCGTTCGCTACTTGCGTTTGGGCGTGTCGTTCCACAACGCGCTCCGACTGAGGAGTGATCGCATGCGCCTCGTGCTTCAACTGGTCGCCCGCCTGCTCGTCATCGTCGCGTTCTGCCTCGGCGCGGCCACGGTCTGGGCCACGATCGATGCCTATCGCAGCGTCGATCGCGCTACGGAAGCCTCCGCCGAACGGGTGTCGCAAGCGCTCGAAGGGCTGTACTGGCGCGAGTTGCTGCTGCGCAGCAACCGGATGCGTGAACAATTACTCCCCTCGCCGGACTGGCGCACCATCGAGACCATGGGCCTGATCGCCCCGGGCATCTGCGTCCAGTTCGAGCCCGCCGGCGCGTTCGAAAAGCCGCTTTGCGGCCAGAGCAAGGGCATCGGCAAGACGCCGCCGCGCTGGTTCGCAACCACCGTCCAGACGGTGCTCGGCGACCACACCACGGTTGAGCGGCCGATCAGCGAGCGCGCCGCGACCGGCGGAACCGTCCGCGCCACGCCCGATCCGGACGCCGCGATCGCGCTGGCCTGGCAGCACATCCTCGACAACATCCATGTCGCACTGTTGATGGCGCTCGCGATCGCCCTGCTCGCCTCGCTCGCCATCGCCCATACGCTGGCGCCGGCGCGAACCATCGTCACGGCACTGCAACGCATGGCCGACGGCGAATACCTAACGCCGCTGCCGCGGATCCGCTCGATGGAGCTGGCGATGATCGGACGCGCCGTGAGCGATCTCGGCGACCGCCTCGCGGCAGCCGAGGAAGAACGCACGGTGCTGACGCGGCGCCTGCTCGAGATCCGCAGCGACGAACGCCGCGCGCTCGCCCGCGAGCTGCATGACGAGTTCGGCCAGAACCTCACCGCCATCCTCGCCTTCGCCAATACGATCGAGGCCACCGCGCCGCAGAAGGATCCCGGCAACGAGATCGCGCAGGATGCGCGGATGATCTCGCAGGCGACGCGCCGCATCATGGCCTGCCTGCGCGATACGCTGAACCGGCTGCGTCATCCGCCGGCCGAGGAGCTCGGGCTGGAGGCAAGCCTGGTCAGCCTCGTCGATAGCTGGCGCTCGCGGGCCACGACCCAGCCGCTGATCCAGCTCGACCTGCAAGGCGATCTCGCCGACGTGCGCGGGACTGTCGCCGCCACCGCCTATCGCGTCGCGCAGGAATGCCTGACCAACGCGCTGCGCCACAGCGCGGCGCGCGAGATTGTGCTGCGGATCGAGCGGCGCACCGGCGCCGAGAATGCGCTGCTCGTGCGGGTCGAGGACGATGGCGGCGGCGATGCGGCCAAGGTGGCGGAATCGGCCGGCTTCGGCCTCACCGGCGTCAGCGAGCGGGTCGCCGCACTCGGCGGCTCGCTGTCGATCGCACGCGCCAGCCGCGGCCTCAGTGTTGCCGCCACGATCCCGCTCGCCGCCTGAGATGACGACCGCCAAGACGATAGCCTCGAAGGCCCGAGGTATCGCCATCCTGTTGGTCGACGACCATCCCGTCGTCCGCCAAGGCTACCGGCGCGTGCTCGAACACCAGGACGATTTCCGCGTGGTCGCCGAGGCCGACAACGCGGCCAATGCCTATCGCGCGTTCAAGTCGCACGAGCCGGACGTCGTGGTGATGGACATCTCGATGCCGGGCGCCAGCGGACTGGAAGCGATCCGCAACATCCGCGCGCGCGATGCCGACGCGCGCATCCTGGTGTTCAGCATGCACAGCGAGGCGGCGCAGGTGAAGGCAGCCTTCGCCGCCGGCGCCTCCGGCTTCGTCACCAAGGGCAGCGAGCCGGCCGAACTGATCGCAGCGATCCGCGCCGTTGCGCGCGGCGAGCATGCGATGAGTGACGACGTGGCCCGGGTGCTGGCGCTGGAGAGCCTGGTGCCGACCAGATCGGCGCTCGACCAGCTCGGCGAGCGGGAGATCGAGATCCTGCGGCAGCTCGCGGCCGGCCACACCAAGGAGCAGATCGCGGCCAATCTGAACCTCAGCACCAAGACCGTGCAGAACTACCACTATCTGATCAAGGCCAAGACCGGGATGCGGACCGACGCCCAGCTGGTCCGCCTCGCCGTCGAATGCGGACTGGCGAATCTGTAGCGGGCCGACCTGATCCGGGCCACGGGCTGGTGCCATTCCGCGTGACAATGCGGCGGGTTGCGCTACGCTCCCCGCCACCGCAATCACAAGAAACGGACCCTTCCCATGCCCATCGTCAATCGCGTTGCCGCCCTCTCGGATGAAATGGCCGCCTGGCGCCATGACTTCCACGAGAATCCCGAACTGCTCTACGAGGTGCACCGCACCGCCGGCATCGTCGCCGACAGACTGCGCGAGTTCGGCTGTGACGAGGTGGTAACGGGAATCGGGCGCACCGGCGTTGTCGGCGTGATCCGCGGCCGCAAGAACGGCTCGGGCAAGACCATCGGGCTGCGCGCCGACATGGACGCGCTGCCGATCGAGGAGGCCTCGGGCGTTGCCTATGCCTCGAAGGTCCCTGGCAAGATGCACGCCTGCGGCCATGACGGCCACACCGCGATGCTGCTGGGCGCCGCGAAGTATCTCACCGAGACGCGGAATTTCGACGGCACCGCGGTCGTGATCTTCCAGCCGGCCGAGGAAGGCGGCGCCGGCGGCAAGGCGATGGTCGACGACGGCCTGATGACCCGCTGGGGGATCCAGGAGGTCTATGGCCTGCACAACATGCCGGGCCTGCCCGAGGGTTACTTCGCGACCACGCCGGGGCCGATGCTCGCCTCGTCAGACACCCTGAAGATCGTCGTGCACGGCAAGGGCGGCCATGCCGGCGCCGCGCCGCACGAGGCGGTCGACAGCGTCCTGATCGGCGCCCAGATCATCAACGCGCTGCAATCGATCGTGTCGCGCAATGTCGACCCGCTGAAATCGGCCGTGATCTCGATCACCATGTTCCAGGCCGGCAGCGCGTTCAACGTGATCCCCGAAACCGTCACGCTGGGCGGCACGGTGCGCACGCTCGATCCCGGGGTGCGCGACCTGGTCGAGCGCCGGATCGGCGAAGTCGCCTCCAGCATCGCCAAGGCCTATGGCGGATCGGCAGAGACCGATTATGGACGCATGTATCCGGTGACGCTGAATCACGCCCGCGAGGCCGGCATCGCCGCCGAGATCGCCCGCGACGTGGTCGGCGCCGACCGCGTCAACGACAATCTGGTGCCGGTGATGGGCGCCGAGGATTTCGCATTCATGCTGGAGGCGCGCCCCGGCGCGTTCGTGTTCCTCGGCATGGGCGATGGCCCGATGTGCCACCACCCCGCCTACAAGTTCAACGACAACATCCTCGGCCACGGCGCCTCATATTGGGTGCGCCTGGTCGAGAAGCAGATGCCGGCGGGCTAAACTTCGTTCAGCCGGAAATGGATCAGGCCGCGAGCACGTCGCGGCCTGCATTCATGGTTGCGAACGCGGTTGCTGCTGCGTCGTGCAATGAATTCCACCGCCGCCGGCCGCAATGCCGTCGATGTTGAGCTGAACGATCTCCCGATCCGGGAACAGGTCGCGCAGCTTGTCGCGCGCATTGCCGTCGGCTGCGGCGTCGCCGAATTCCGGCACGATGACGGCGCCATTGCAGACATAGAAATTGATGTAGCCGGCGGCGAATTCCTTGCTGCTGTATTTTGGACGCACCGTCGACGGTGCCTGCAACACAACGACATCCAGCCGCCGACCCTTCGCATCCGTGGCTCCGCGCAGGATGTCGAGGTGCCGTTTGGTGACCGCGTGGTCGAACGACGACGGATCCGTCTCCAGACCTGCGACGACAACACCGGGACTGGCAAACCGTGCGTAGAAGTCGGTATGTCCGTCGGTGACGTCCTTGCCAGCGATGCCGGGCAGCCAGATGATCTTGTCGAGCCCGAGCAGGCGGGACAATTCGGCCTCGCACTTCTCCCTGGATAGACCCGGGTTGCGGTTTGGATTGAGCACGCAGCTCTCGGTGATGATCGCAGTCCCCTCACCGTCGACTTCGATCCCGCCACCTTCCAGCACCAGTCCGGCTTCCAGGAACGTCGCCTTTGCCAGTCCGGCGACACGCCCCGCGACCGTGGCATCGAGCGCATGGCGCTGCTTGTTGCCCCAGCCGTTGAAATTGAAACCGACGGCGCCGAGCTGCCCGGACGGATCAACCACGAAGACCGGCCCGGTGTCGCGCAGCCACACATCGTCGACCGCCTGGACGACGAGGTTGACCGCCGGGCCGCAAAGCCGGGCAGCGATCGCGTGGTCTTCCTCGCGCACCAGCATGTTCACGCGCTCATAGGCGGCGATCGCCTTGGCGATGTCAGCGAGATTTTCCCGCGCGACAGGCAGCAGCTTGCCGCCCCAGATTGCCGCGCCGGCGCCAAAAGCCATCCAGGTGGCGGCATGCGGTGCGCCCTCGTCCGGCATCCGCCAAGCCACTTGATCGCGCGCAGGATCGTTCACGAGCATTCTGGCCGCGATGGCCGCCCCGGTTCATCTCAGGATGCCGCAATTACCCGGCTCGCAAGGCCGTTTCGAGACCAACCGCCGAGCGCAGCCCGCCTGTTGGGCTAACCCGAGGCGTCGGCCTCACCTGCCCCGATCATCCGCGCAGCGATCTGGTCGCGCTTGACGAAGTAATGGAAGGCAACCGCGGCGAGATGCAGCACGATCAGCGCCAGCAGCACATAGGCGAAGAAAATATGGCGATCCTCATAGGCGTCCGCCGCCGCCTTGTCGGGCGACGTGATCTGGGGAACGTGGAACAGGCCGAAGAAGCTCGAATAGTCCTGGGCGCGGGCGCCGGAATGCGCCCAGCCCAGCATCGCCACCAGGATGGTGACGAGGTAAAGCGCGCCATGGCTGAGGCGGGCGGCGATCCGCTGCCAGGAGGGCGTATCGGCCGGCAGTGCCGGCGTCGGATTAACGCCGCGCCAGAGCAGCCGCAGCACGGTGAAGAGCAGCACCAGATAGCCGATATCGGCATGGATTGACCGGTAGAAGAACTTGTCCGCCCGCGCCGGGATGTGGTTCATCCACCAGCCATAAGCCAGCATGCCGATGATGGCGATGCCCAACACCCAGTGGAACGCACGGGCGAGCGAGCCCCAGCTCGTGGTGGTATTGCGGATCATGATCGATTGGCCCCGTTAGGATTTCGCACGTCGCGGCAATAGTTTGCCGTGATACTTGCAGGGATCGATCAAGGCCATATGAAATTCCCGCCTTCACCGCCTTTTGTCGGCCGCAGAGGCCGGATAGCCAATAACAACTGAATGGTAACCCTGCTTCGGATAGACTTTTCACCGTGTCCACTCCCCCGACCATCCTTGTGTTCGATTCCGGCCTCGGCGGCCTCACCGTGCTACGCGAGATCGTCCGCGCCCGGCCCGACGCGCATTACGTCTATGTCGCCGATGACGCGTTCTTCCCCTATGGCCACCACACCGAGGACGAGATCATCGCCCGCGTGGTGCCGCTGGTCGGCGAGCTGATCGAGGCTCACGCGCCCGACCTCGTCGTGATCGCCTGCAACACGGCATCGACCCTGGTGATGTCGCATCTGCGTGATGCCTACCGCCTGCCCTTCGTCGGCACCGTACCGGCGATCAAGCCGGCCTGCGCCTCGTCGAAGACCCGCCGCGTCTCGGTGCTCGGCACGAGGGGCACCGTGAAGCGGGAGTATACCCGCAAGCTGATCTCGGATTTTGCGCAGGGCTGCGAGGTGACGCTGGTCGGCTCCGGCGAGCTCGCCTCGCTGGCGGAAGCCGCCCTCAGCGGCCAGAGCGTGCGCGACCAGGACATCGCGGCCGAGCTCGCGCCCTGTTTCGTCGGCGACGGCCCCGGCGACCCGGCCCGCACCGACACCGTCGTGCTGGCCTGCACGCATTATCCGCTGCTGCTGGAACGCCTGACCGGGCTCGCGCCCTGGCCGGTCCAGTGGATCGATCCGGCCCCGGCGATCGCGCGCCGGGTCGCCGACCTGCTCGGCCCGGTGGGCGCCGCGAGCGACACGGCCGGCGCCGAGATGATCTTCACCTCCAAGCGCCCGCATGCGCTCACCGCGGCACTGACGCCGTTCTTCGGCGGCCGCGTCCCGGCCTGATCCTTTCCGCCGTCACGGCGCGCTGCTAGCCTCTGCTCTCGTTCGAGGGAGGACCGAATTTGACCGCAGCCCCGCTGACGCCGCTCAACCGCCTGCGCAAGCAGTGGCGCGACAAGCGCCCGACCTTCGGCGCGATCGCGACCATTCCGAGCATCCAGACCGTGCAGATCATGGCGCAGTCGCTGGACTGGATCATCGTCGATCTCGAGCACGGCCCGATCGATCTCGGCACCGCGCATGCGATGATCGTGGCAACGTCAGGGACGCCGTGCGTGCCGATGGTGCGGATCGCCGCCAACGAGCCGCACCTCGCCAAGGCACCGATGGACATCGGCGCGCTCGGCATCAATTTTCCGATGATCTGCAACCGCGCCGACGCCGAGAAGGCCGTGCGCAGCGTGCGCTATCCGCCGAACGGCGACCGGCTCTGGGGACCGTTCCATGCGCCGTTCCGCTGGGGCGTCTCGATGAACGACTACATGGCGACCGCCGATGACGACATGATCTGCATGGTCACGATCGAGCATGTCGATGCCGTGAACCGCATCGACGAGATCATGGCGACCCCCGGCATCGACCTTGCGGTGATCGGCCCAGGCGATCTCGCCACCTCGATCAACAAGCGCGGCCTGCCCGACGATCCCCAAGTGGTCGCGCTGATGCAGCGCGCGGAAGAAGGCATCATGAAGAGCGGCGTGCCGATCGGCGGCGTTGCGCGCACCGCCGAGCAAGCCAATGCGATGATCGACCGCGGCTACCTCGCGCTCGCGCTCGGCTTCGACTGGTCGCTGTTCCAGCGCGGCATCGCCGCCGCCTTCGCCGGGATCAAAAAGTGAACGCGCCGATCACAGAATATTCGTGCTAACAAGGCGGTTTTACTGTCTTTGTCTATGCTGACGCCAGAATTACTCATATGATGCATTCAACCTGTACGCGCTCTGTCCGGGAGACACCGCTCACCAACGGCACAATCAAGTGCGGACCTCCCGAACGAGCGATATCGCAGATCGATTCGGGGATTGGGGGCTCAACTAGTGCGTACTTTGAGGCGACTACGAGTTTTAGCTGATCGCTTTCGCGCCGCAGTTCTTGGTATCAGATCACGAATTGCTACTTCTAATTTCGTCGGATCAAGCGCCTCGCACTCCCAAATCTCCTTTACTCGCCACCCTAGTGTTTCAAGCGCTTCGCGCGACGCTCGGTCTTTTCTCTTATTGCGTCGAAACTTCTCACGCCAAAAGTCAGGGCGAGATGCGGGTATTCGGGCTACAGGGCACCCCGTGTGGTGGTGCCAAAAGCACCCGTGGACAAACACGACGGTCCGTCTCCCTACCATAACGATGTCGGGGGTACCCGGCAGGTCCCTCCGATGGAGGCGGAACCTCAGCCCCTCCGCGTGTAACCTTTGGCGAACTAAGACCTCCGGCCTAGAGTTCTTTCCCCTAAATCGGGACATCAACGCTCGCCGCGCCTCATCATCCATGTCCGCCGTCCGCTACCGCATCCGCTGAGTTGAGAATGGATAGAAAATTCAAGATCAGTTCTGCCCTCAAAGATGTCATCGGCCGTGACCTAATTACAAACGATTTTGTTGCGATATTCGAGCTCGTAAAGAATTCATTTGATGCCCATGCACGTCGAGTCGACATCGAATTTGATCAGGACAGGATAATCATCACCGACAACGGCAAAGGAATGTCGCAAGACGACATTACCTCCAAGTGGCTGTTCGTTGCCTACTCAGCAAAGCGCACTGGCGAGGAAGATCAAGACCTTCCGAGAGACTATCGTGATACAATTTCGTTACGACGCGGGTATGCAGGCAATAAGGGAATCGGCCGTTTCTCCTGCGATCGCCTTGGGACTACCCTAGATCTCTACGCCCGGCCGGTTGGTGGCAAGCGCGTCGAATACCTCCATATAGATTGGAGGAACTTCGAGAAGAATGCTAAGCGTGAGTTCGCAAGTATCAATGTTGAACTATCGCGCGTCGTTAGATTTCCCAGCCCGCAGCGAGCACCCGCACCAAAATCAAACGGGACGATGCTAGTTATCAGCGGCCTTCGTGACAGCTGGAACGAAGAAAAGATTGTGCGTCTCCGCGCCTATCTGGCCAAGCTTGTTGATCCGTTCCAATCCACAAAAAGATTGAAGATCGTTACGCACGTCGTGCACGAAGACTGGCCCGACGCAGAGGGAACGGTTGGCAATCAGATAATAGATCTGCTCGACGAGAAAACGTCCCGCATCACCGTAACGATTGAACATGGCAAAATACATTCAAAGCTAACCGATCGCGGAGTCTTAATCTACGAAATCGAGGAGAATAGCCCCTACCCACACCTAGTCGGCAGTATAATCGAAGCACGTCTGTACTTTCTCAACCGCAGCGCAAAGAAGACATTCACCACTAGGATGGGCGTTCAACCGCTGCAGTTTGGAAACGTGTTCCTATTCGCGAACGGCTTTCGAATTTATCCGATCGGAGAACCGACTGACGACACCTTCGGCATCGGACGACGTAAACAACAGGGTGTGTCACGTTATCTTGGCTTGCGTGATGTCATCGGAAAAATTGACGTCACCGCCCCAGCTGGCATGTTCATCGAAGCGTCCAGCCGGGACGCTGGCTTGGTTGATACGCCCGCAAAAGTTGACTTGTATGAAGCGATTATGCGCCATGTGGTCCAAAGGCTCGAACGCTATGTAGTTACGGTAAACTGGGCGGACAGCCTTGATCAGGAGCGAGACGATGCAAGCGGCCTAACGTCTGATACCGCGAGGGCCCGCATCATCCGCGTTGTACGCGCGATGGCTGGCTCTAAGGATATTACCCTTCTAAATTACGATCGCGAGCTTATCGACATTGTGAACGAACGCTCCCTCGACTTCGAAGAGTCCATGGAAGGTCTCGCCCTAGTTGCGCAAGAAGTGGGCGACGAAGCGCTACTGTCGCGGATTGAACGCTCTCGTCAACGGTTCGAGGATCTCAAAGAATCTGAGGCAGAGGCCAAGAAGCAAGCAGCGGAGGAGATGGAGGCTAGGCTAGACGCTGAGCGCCGCGCGGCTGCAGCAGAGAGTCGAGCACGCGATACGGTCGTAAGGCTTGAGCGGGTCGAGAAGCAAGCCCAAATGCTCCTCAATGCGCAGGCTCAGGGTAGCGAAGAACTTCAGCTGCTCCACCATCAAGTAATCATCTATGCGACAGAAGTGCAGGCTTTGGCCCGCCGCAGCATGCGCCGAATCGCTACGGGTTCTGTTCAACCTGAGGCGACGATGGCCGATCTGGAACAGATCGCATTTCAAAATAGTAGGATTCTGGCCGTAACTAGACTTGCGACGCAAGCAAACTTCAAACTTAACGCAGACAGCATCACCGCCGATATACTTCAATATATGAAAGAGTATGCGGAAAAAGTGGCTACGCTCTATGGCGACATAGGCTCATCGAATTTCGATACCGCCGGACTATCGCTCGAATGTACATTCCGCCCGATCGATGTTGCGATCGTTTTGGACAACATCTTTAGCAACGCCAGCAAGTTCGACGCACATCGCGTCAATTTTTCGTGCAGGAAATCCCGTACCGGAGGCGGCATTGAAATCGAAATTGCCGATGACGGCCGGGGCATCGACGAGAAGGTCGTTGATGCGACCAAGCTTTTCGAGAGAGGCTACAGCGGATCCCCACGAGGGTCCGGGCTAGGGCTTTATCACGCCAAACAAGTGATTGAAGATATGGGCGGGAGCATTGGACTAGATCCGGATCGCCCAGTAGGCCGCGCGCAGTTCTTGTTGCGCTTGCCGCGGGAGAAGAAGGCAAAATGAGACTCGAGTTCAGCATTCTTTGGTTTGAAAATCAGCCGCAAGACGTTCGAACGCAAATCGAGGAGATCTCCGATTACGTTCGCGAGGTTGGCTTCGTGCCGAAGATACAAATTGAGGAAAGCGCCGCGCGACTGGCGTATTTGGCTACTCAGCAGCAGTTGTATGATGATTTCGACCTCGTGGTCGTAGACTACGATCTAGGCGACCCGAGCATGAACGGCGATCATGTTGCACAGCAGGTTCGCCGAAGCTTCGGTTTCACAGATATTTTGTTCTATAGTGGTCATAAGACAGTCGATTTGCGCCGTCTGGTCCATGACCGCCACATTGACGGCGTCTATTGCCTAGAGAGGCGGCAGCTTGCCGAGCGGTTGTGCTTGCATATCGATCAGGTCGTGAAGCGCCTATCTCGACTCGAAGCAATGCGGGGACTAGCGATGGGAACCGTGGGCAAGTGCGACGATGAACTTCGCCTCTTACTGACCGAAGCTTACGCTTCCAAGCCAAACGAACAAGAGGCAATGGAGGAAACCATAGACAAATTAGTCGCAGATAGCTCGAAGTTGCAAGCTAGGCGCTACGAGGAATGTAGGACATTCGCTGACAGACTCGACAGTCGCGCAGTAACGAGTTTTCACTTGCAGAAGCTTGCACTCGCTCTCTTGAAGGGCGACAAAAACTGCGTCGACCAGCGTAAAATCTTAGCACGATACGATAACGAGGTGCTCAAACCACGCAACACGCTTGGTCACGCGACCGAAAGCCGAGGCGATCGAGGGTGGCAGGTAACATCTCGCGGAACCCCCGCCATTCAGACGAACGACTTCGCTATGCTCCGCAAGAATCTAACTCTTCACCTGGAGAACATTTGCACTCTGAGACCGCGTCTGAGCGGCAAGGGGGACGAGAAGTCCGGCTAGCATTTCAGCCACGGCTTCGGCCAGCAATGGCGGCACAGCGTTACCGACTTGGGTATAGCGCGGGCACGCGTTTTTCCGCCGCGCGCCGCCGCTCGTGTACGGTCCCTTAAATTTGAACCAGTCGGGAAACGATTGGAGTCTTGCGTGTTCACGAACCGTTAAGATTCTTGGTTCCGCGTAATGAATCATGTCGTCTGGTAGGGTTGTGACGGTAGGCGACGGCAGATTGGGAGACATTGGAGTTGTCGACCGTTTTTTGATTCCTAGTCTTTTGCGATCGGTTGGCGATATCGACCGCCCCAGCGGACAAGTTCTTAGGATACGCGAGAAACGGCCGGCAACGCGCTTGGTATGCTGTGGCAATCGCATATCGGACGGCGCCGTCCGCATCCTGCCTCGAGCCCAGACACCAAATGTGGAGAGTTTGCCTGATCGTTGATAGTCAACGCACTGAAATCCAAGATGCCCGAATTCCGGGTCTGGCCGCAGGGTCCTACCAGAAAGTCGAAGATCTTCTAGCGCTTCTCCGGCTGTGACCGGCCGCTCAAAAGGCAGTCCGCGCGCCGACAAGAAAGACCTTCGAAGGGTACGAAGCCTTACGAACGGATCAACACCACGCAACAATCCCTTCTGTACCGCAACCAGAAAGAAGCGAGGACGCCGCTGCGGAATTCCCCAATCGGACGCAGTTAGAAGCTGAGTCCACGTATCATAGCCGAGCCCCTCAAGTTCCTTGAGCACATACTCCGAAAATGTTGTCTCAGCGTCGTGGGGCATAGAAGTAAATCCACGCACATTCTCGATTAGCACCATCCGCGGCCTTAGAATGGAAACCAATTCGAGATAGCTCTTCACCATCTGGTTTCTCGGATCGTCTTTTCTCCGGCGACCGTTGGTTGAAAAGCCCTGGCAAGGTGGCCCACCCGCAACCAATTCAATAGTCCCTGCGAGGCTTTTCAGGCTTCGACGATGCTTTTTGATCAGGGCGACAATGTCGTGAGGTTCCCGCGGCAACCATTCGGGCCAGTCGACTCCGCTGGCTGCCCGGTCGACCAGATTTTCGCGATATGTTGCAAATGCGTCAGGATGTCCCTCAACAGCGAATTTCAATCGCCAGCCAGCTTTCTGAAATCCCAGTGAGAGGCCACCGCATCCAGCAAAGAGGTCAACGAATGTCTTCATTCTAACCTGAATAAAATCCTATGCAGTCCGACGCGACGTCGGAATGTCCTCAGAAACTTAAGAAATTGCGGTTAAGAAAAGATTCACATCGAACGGCGACCGGCTCTGGGGGCCGTTCCATGCGCCGTTCCGCTGGGGCGTCTCGATGAACGACTACATGGCGACCGCCGATGACGACATGATCTGCATGCTCACGATCGAGCATGTCGATGCCGTGAACCGGATCGACGAGATCATGGCGACGCCGGGCATCGACCTCGCGGTGATCGGTCCCGGCGATCTTGCCACCTCGATCAACAAGCGCGGCCTGCCCGACGACCCCGAAGTGGTCGCGCTGACGCAGCGTGCCGAGGAAGGCATCATGAAGAGCGGCGTGCCGATCGGCGGCGTCGCGCGCACCGCGGACCAGGCCAACGCGATGATCGACCGCGGCTATCTCGCGCTCGCGCTCGGCTTCGACTGGTCGCTGTTCCAGCGCGGCATCGCAGCCGCCTTCGCCGGAATCAGCCGCTAGGCGCAACAGCCGCGTCGCACCTTCACCGCGCCCCTTGAGCTGCGCGATCGTCGGTCTCGGTACGACCAAAGGACCGATCAAGGCCGGCGCCTCCCCGCTATAGTCGCAGCCGGGAGGAATGATGGTTTCCGCTTCGGACAAGGCGCTGTCGCGTCGCGCGGCATTGTTCGGTGGCCTTTGCCTGTGCTGCGCACCCGCACGATCGCGGGCGACGGCTTCGGCCGCCCCGGCGCCGATGGTCGAGGTCGCTCCCGGACTTCATGTGCGCCGCGGCGTGACCGAGGATGCCTCGGCCGGCAATTTCGACGCCATCGCCAACCTTGCCTTCGTGATCGGACGCGACGCCGTCGCCGTGATCGATCCGGGCGGCAGCCTGCATGACGGACGGAGCCTGCGGCTTGCGATCCGCGCACGCACGCAATTGCCGATCCGCTATGTCGTGCTGTCGCATGTCCACCCCGACCATGTTTTCGGCGCCGCCGCCTTCAGGCAAGACGGGACAATCTTTGTCGGCCATTCCGAACTTCCGCAGCAACTCGCCGCCCGCGGCGCGTTCTATCGCAGCGGCCTCGAAAGGCTGCTGGGCGCAACGGAGGCCGGCGACGTCGTGGTGCCGACGATGCTGGTGCGCAGGAGCGAGCCTGTCGAGCTTGATCTCGGTGGCCGCATCCTGCTGCTGACGGCCCATCCTCCCGCGCACACCGTCTCCGATCTCAGCGTGCTCGACAGGCAATCTGGCATCCTGCTGGCGAGCGACCTCCTGTTCGTCGATCGGGTGCCGGCGCTCGACGGCGATCTCAACGGGTGGCTCACGGAACTCGCGGCGATGCACACGTCCGGTACCCGGCACGCCGTTCCGGGGCACGGACCGCCGCTGGTGGAACTGCAAGAGGCAGTCACGCCACTGCAACGCTATTTGGCCCTGCTGCGCGACGAGACGCGCGCCGCGATTGGCCGGGGTCTATCGATCGAGGATGCAGCAAGCTCCGTCGCACAATCCGAACGCGCCCGCTGGCCGATGTTCGACACCTATAATGGCCGCAACGTGATCGAGGCTTATCGGCGGCTGGAGTGGGAATGAGGTGGAAGCATTGCCTGACGATCATCTGCGTCCCGCTGGCGATCATGGTGCACGCGACGGGCGCGCTCGCGCAGGACGATGCGCCACCCGAACCAGAGGGCCTCTGGCAGGGTCCGATGAACGGGCGCGTACCGGCGACCGTTGCCGGCGGCACCGTGATCGCGACGCAGGAGCTTGCCGCGCTGTCGACCGGCGGGTCGACGGTGCTGATCGATGTTTCTCCCGCACCACGGCGTCCCGAACATCTGTCGTCGCCGTGGCTGCCGATGCCGCACCGGACCATCCCGCGCAGCGTCTGGATTCCGGGAGCCGGCGCCGGCGTCATCTCCGCCACGATGATGGGCTATATCCGAGCGCGGCTGGCAGACCTGACGGCAGGCGACCGCGACAGGTCGATCGTGGTCTACTGCCGCGTCGATTGCTGGGCGAGCTGGAACGCCGCCAAGCGGCTGATCGCAGACGGCTATCGGCATGTGGCTTGGTATCCGGACGGCATCGAGGCCTGGCAGGACTCCGGCCTGCCCACCGCCATCACGGAGCCGGAAGGCCCGGCTGTACAATAACCGCTCGACGAGGGACGCGATGATGAAACGGCTTCTGATCTCGATGCTGTTCGCTGTTGCCGGCATCACCCTTGCCGCGGCGGACGACGGCGCCGAACGCGAGGCGCGCTGGAAGAGCATCGCGGGCGATATTTTCGGTGAGCGGCCGATCGAAGACGGCAGCGCGCTCCTGAAGCTGAAGGTGCCCGAACAGGCAATGGATGCGGCCCTGGTGCCGATCAGCGTGGACTTCATCGGCGACCGGCCGATCACCTCGGTGTCGGTCGTCGTCGACAACAACCCGATGCCGCTCGCGGGCCGGTTCCGGCTCGGTCCGGCGTTTGCGCGGCAGGACTTGAAGCTGCGGATACGCGTCAACGAATTCACCCTGATCCACGCGGTCGCCGAGACCGGCGACGGCAGGCTCTACGCGGTGTCGCAATATATCAGGGCCGCCGGCGGCTGCTCCGCGCCGAGCGCCACCGCGTCGGCCGACGTGCTGGCTCGGATCGGCAAGATGCAGTTGCGACGCGAACGCTCGATCGACGCCTCGCTGGTGCCATCGCGTCTCCTCATCAGCCATCCGAACTACAGCGGGATGCAGCAGAACGCGAGCGGCGACTACACCCCGGCACGCTATCTCGAGCGTGTCTCGGTCAGTGTCGGCGGCGTCAGCGTGTTCGACATGGATGGTGGCATCTCGTTGAGCGAAGACCCATCGATCGGCTTCACCTATGTCGCCGGGGGCAACGCCGAGGTCGACGTCAGGGTGCAGGACAGTTCGTCGGCGCAATTCGCGCAGCACTTCGATGCGCTTTAAGCCGGCCGCCGGCGAGTGAGTTCCAGCCACGTCATAGGGAACCGTGACCGCATTGGCATCGCGCCCGAGCTGGACTGGAAAATCGAGCGCCGCAATTGGCTGAACAGCGCGTCAGGCTGCCGTAAGCTCCGTCGCGTCAAATGGCGCGATCCTGTGCGTCTTGGATAAACGGACTAATCCCAATGTCGAAACTGTACATCACACATCGCCTGCTTTTCGCCGCGATTCCGCGCTGCTAGACTTTCCGCGGGTTGGGAGGGACATGCATGTTCAGGAAACTACTACTCGGTCTTGCCGTGATTGCCTTTGCCGGCACAGCCGTCGCGCAGCAAAGCGGCATCAAGCGAACGCCGCTGCAAAAGGTCGATTTCCCGCCGGGCTACAACACGGTCACGGCGATTGCCGAGGTTCCCGCCGGGGGTGCGTCGGGGCGCCACACCCATCCCGGGGCCGAAACCGGCTATGTGCTCGAGGGCGAGCTTGAGCTTCTGATCGACGGCAAGCCGCCGTTGAAGCTGAAGGCGGGCGACTCCTACCAGATCCCGGAAGGTGCGGTGCACGACGCCAGAACGTCCGGCGACAAGCCGCTCAAGGTGCTCGGAATCTACATCGTCAAGGCCGGCGAGCCCCTGGCGAAACCAGCGCCGTGAACCGAACCAATTGGCGTTCGACCACTTGGTTCATGCTAGCTTCAGGTGCGGTGCGCAACGATTTCAGTTCGCCGGACCTCTGATTTTTTGCCTGTTTGCAGGGATATGAACCGAACCGATGCGCGGTAAATTTCGCAGGATTTCATTGCCGCGCCGTCTCGTCGCCGACCTGATGTACGCGTCGGCCGGCGTGCCGTTCGTGTCCCTGACGCGCTCGCTGAACGTCCGTGCCGTGGTCGAGGCCCGCGCCCGCGCCGAGCAGGCTCCAGGCTGGGCCGCAATCTTCGTCAAGGCATTCGCGCTGGTCGCAAAGACCGAGCCGACCCTGCGCACCCTGCACGTCAAATGGCCCTGGCCCTGTCTCTACGAGTTACCGTGCAGCGTCGGTATGGTGGCCATTGCGCGCGTCGAGAAGGGTGAGGATTGTGTGCTGTTCGAACGCGTCCGCGGCGCCGACGAGATGGCGCTCACGGACGTCGATGCGCTGATCCGGCGCGCCAAGACGGCGCCGCTGCACGAAATCCCCTCGTTCCGCAAAACCCTCTGCGTAACGCGCCTGCCGTTTCCGCTGCGCCGCCTGGCATGGGCGATCGGGATGAATTTCGGCCGGCAGCGCGCCAATTTCTGCGGCAGCTTCGGCGTGACCTCGGTCGCCGCCTACGGCCCGGGCGAGTTGCATGCGCTGAGCCCCGGCCCGTTCCTGCTGAGCTACGGCGTGGTCAAGCCGGATCAGACTGTCGATGTGGTGCTGCGCTGGGACCATCTGGTCTGCGATGCCGCCCTGATCGCCCAGACGATGACCCGGCTCGAGCAGGTGCTGGGCGGCGAAATTGCCGCGGAGCTGGACGCGATCCAGCCACCATCCGAGGCGCGGCCGGTCCGGGCGGCCGGAAATCGTCCCTGAGGGGGCCAAAACGGCCGGAATTTGCGCCGATTCGGCCCAAAAAGGCCCGGCGTTTCGTTTGACAGGACCGGACTTTCTCCTTAAGACCACCCTTGCTCGCGGGCCGGTTTCGGCCCGCGATGCGTTTCGCGACCCGTGGTTCTCCCCGAGCTTTCGAGGCGGACCTGTCGGTACGGGCCTTTTGGCCGGTACACAGGAGGGCGCGTCTCCTCAAACCTGAAACTGACAAAACGCCGGTCGCCCTGTTGCGACGGCTACACAAAGAGGACGCGATGACAAAGCGCAGTGAGGCGAAGTACAAGATCGATCGCCGCATGGGCCAGAACATCTGGGGCCGCCCGAAGAGCCCCGTGAACCGCCGCGAGTACGGCCCCGGCCAGCACGGCCAGCGCCGCAAGGGCAAGCTCTCCGACTTCGGCGTGCAGCTCCGCGCCAAGCAGAAGCTCAAGGGCTACTACGCCAACATTTCCGAGCGCCAGTTCCACGGCATCTATGTCGAAGCCAGCCGCCTGAAGGGCGACACCGGCGAGAACCTGATCGGCCTGCTCGAGCGCCGTCTCGACACCGTGGTGTATCGCGCCAAGTTCGTCTCCACGATGTTCGCCGCGCGCCAGTTCATCAACCACGGACACGTCAAGGTGAACGGCCGCAAGGTCAACATCGGCAGCTACAAGCTGAAGGTCGGCGACGTCGTCGAGGTCAAGGAATCCTCCAAGCAGCTCACCCCGGTGCTGGAAGCGAGCCAGCTGCCCGAGCGCGACGTGCCCGACTTCATCGAAGTCGATCACTCCAAGATGACTGCGAAGTACGCGCGCACCCCCGGCCTCTCGGACGTGCCGTTCCCGGTGCAGATGGAGCCCCATCTGATCGTCGAATTCTATTCGCGCTGATCAGTTCAGCATTGCGAGTTCGGAAAGGCCCCGGTTTTGCCGGGGCCTTTTTGTTTGGCTAAAGTCAGGGCATATCGACCGAGAGAGACATCATGCACTACACCCCTGCCCGTCCCGATCCGAAGGCGCCACCTGTCCGCATCAACCTGCTGTCGGACACCCAGACCAGGCCAACGCCGGCGATGCGCGAAGCGATGGCCAGGGCGGAGGTCGGCGACGAGCAGGTCGGCGACGATCCGACCACCAATGAGCTCTGCGCCCGCGTCGCCGATATGCTCGGCAAGGAGGCCGCGGTCTTCATGCCGTCGGGCACGATGTGCAACGTCGCGGCGACGCTGGCCTATTGCCGGCCGGGGGACGAGATCCTGGCGCATGCCACCGCCCATATCATCGCGCGCGAGGGCGGCGCGCATGCGGCGCTCGGCGGCTTCCAGATCACCCAGCTGCCGGGCGACGACGGCCAGTTCACGCCGGATACGTTCCGCACCGCGCTGCATCCGCGCACCCGCTACCAGCCGCCGCAGGTGCTGGTCAGCGTCGAGCAGACCGCCAATATCGGCGGCGGCACGATCTGGAAGAAGGCTGCGCTCGACGAGATCGTGCGGATCGCCCGGGATCACGACCTCGCCACCCATATGGACGGCGCGCGGCTCCTGAACGCGACCGTCGCATCCGGCATCTCGGCGCGCGACATGACCGCTGGCTGGGACTCCGCCTGGATCGACTTCTCGAAGGGCCTGGGCGCGCCGATCGGCGGCGTGATCGCCGGAACCAAAGCTTTCATCGACGACGTCTGGCGCTGGAAGCAGCGGCTCGGCGGCTCGATGCGGCAGTCCGGCATCTGTGCCGCCGCCTGCATCTACGCGCTCGATCACCATGTCGACCGCCTCGCCGACGATCACGCCAATGCGCGGGCGCTGGCGCGCGGGCTGGCGCAGATCAACGGCATCGCGGTGCAGGCGCCGGAAACCAACCTCGTCTTCTTCATGCCCGACGGCGCCGGCGTATCGGGCGCCAGGATGGTCGCCGAGTTGCGCAAGCGCGGCGTGACACTTGCCATGATGGACGGCCGGATCAGGGCATGCACGCATCTCGACGTCACGGCTGCGATGATCGAGGAAGCGATCGGCCACGTCAGGGACATCGTGCGCGCGGCGTAGCTCCCACAGCTTCATCGCGAGGAACGGGAACGGCCAAGCAATCCGTGCTCAGTGAGCGGCGGAATCGACTGCTTCGCTTTCGCTCGCAATGACGGACAGATCGTCTTGCCCGGTCAACGCCCCATCGCCTGATAGATCAGCGTCTTCAATTCCTGCTGGATCCGGCCGCGCTGTGACGGCGTCTGCACCATGAAGATGCCGAATAGATCGTCGGCGGGATCGATGAAGAAGAACGTGCCGCCGACGCCGTCCCAGCGATATTCGCCCAATGGCCAATTCGTGTTCTCCGGCACGGAGGTGCGGACCGCGAGGCCGAGGCCGAAGCCGGAGTTCGGGCCGGGATAATAGTTCTTGTCACGGACGACCCCGGTCTCCGGACCGATATGATCCGACGCCATCAGCGCGATCGTTTCCGGCTTCAGGTAGCGCTTCCCCTGATAGCTGCCGCCGTTCAGCAGCATCTGCGAGAAGCGTGCATAGTCACCGATGGTGCCAACCATGCCACCGCCGCCGGATTCCCATCGCAGCAGCCGGCGCGGGTCGCGGATGTCGGCGACCGGACTGATGGTACGGTCCTTCGGCATCGGCTCCGCAATCAGTGGCCATTTCGCAGGGTCGGTCACGTAGAACGCCGTCTCGTTCATTCCGAGCGGACCGAGCAGCCGTTCCTTCTCGACCTGAAACAGGGAATTGCCGGTGATCACCTCGATGACGCGGCCGAGCACGTCGGTGGAATGGCCGTAATCCCACTGCGTACCGGGTTGCTCGGCGAGCGGCAGCGCCGTGAGCCGCGCGACAAATTCGGCATTGTCGGGATCGTTGTTGAACAGACCGGCATCGGCGTAGTCCTTGTTCACGATCCCGCCGCCGTAATAGCCATAGGGCAATCCGGCCGTGTGGCGCATCAGGTCTTCGATCGTCACGGGACGCTTGAGCGGCTCCTGTGTCATCACCGTCTTGCCGTCCTCGCCACGCCTCTCGACGCCGACCTTCATCTTGGCAAAGGGCGGGACATACTTCGACACCGGATCGCTGAGCGCGAGCTTGCCCTCTTCCACCAGCATCATCGCGATCACGGTGGTGATCGGCTTCGACATCGAGTAGAGGCGGAAGATGGTGTCCGGGCTCATCGACAACTCGGTGGCGATGTCGCGCACCCCGAAGCTCTCGAAGTAGACCGGCTTGCCATGCTGCTGCAGCAGCAGGATCGCGCCGGGAATCTTGCCGGTCGCGACCTCGTTCCTGACATAGTCGGACACCTTGGCGAGGCCTGCCGCCGAGAAGCTGTGCGCCTCGGAACCGGCCTTCGCACCCGTTGCGACCAACGCGAGCACGAGTGCCGCGACGACTGCGCGGCACCCACGCATATAAGAGCATGATCCGCTTCGATTGAATCGGATCATGCTCTTATTCCTTCTTCTTGACGCGTTTTCTTCACGCGAACCGGTATCCACTTCGCTCGAAAACGCTCTAATTCTCCATCGCTTCATAGACGAGCTGTTTCAAGGTCCGCTGAATCCGCTGACGTTCGCTCGGCGTCTGCTCCAGCAGAATGAAGAACATGTCCTGCTTGCGGTCGATGACATAATAGCAGCCGCTGGCGCCATCCCATTTCAGCTCGCCGAGATCGCCGGGCGGCGGCGGCTTGGCATTGCCCGGATCGGTGCGCACCGCGATCCCAAGCCCAAAGCCAAAGCCGTCACCGGGGAAGTAGAAAAAGTCGCGCTGCACGCCGGAGCCCGGGCCGACACGATCCGTCGTCAATTCCTTGAACGTCTCGGGCTTCATGATGGTCTTGCCATCGAAGGTGCCGCCGTTGAGCAGCATCTGCGCGAAGCGCGAATAGTCCGCCATGGTCGAGACCATGCCGCCGGAGGCGGACTCCCATTTCTTGACCTTGGTCGGATCGTTGACCCGGCCGACCCGGAAGTCGCTGTCGTTCGGCATCGGCTCGGCCATCAGCTTCTGCTTCTCCGGATCGGTGACGAAGAAGCCGGTGTCCTTCATGCCGAGCGGGCCGAGCAGCCTTTCCTGCTCGATCGTCGAGAGCTTCTCGCCGGTGGTCACCTCCATCACACGCGCCAGAATGTCGGTGGAATGGCCGTATTGCCAGAGCTCGCCGGGCTGGTTGTGCAGCGGCAGCTTGGCGATCCGCTCGGCGAATTCGGCGAGATCGAAATCGCCACCATAGATGTTGGCTTCCTTGTAGGCCTTGCGGACCAGGCTATCGCCATAGAAACCGTAGGTGATGCCCGACGTATGCGTCATCAGATCGAGGATCGTGATCGGCCGCTTCAGCGGCACCAGCTCGAGCGTCTTGGTACCGTCCTCGGCCTTCTTCTCGACCCCGACCTTCATGTTGGCAAAGGAAGGAATGTATTTCGAGACGGGATCGTCGAGCTTGTATTTGCCCTCCTCCAGCAGCTGCACCGAGGCCACGGCGGTGATCGACTTGGACATCGACGCCAGGCGGAAGATGGTCTTGTCGGTGATCGGCACCTTGCTGACCACGTCCTGCACGCCGATGGCCTCGTGATACACCGGCTTGCCGTGCTGCTGGATCAGGACGATGGCGCCCGGAATCTTGCCGGTCGCGACCTCGTTCTTGAAGAACTCGCCGATCCTGGCGAGCTTGTCGGGATTGAAATGCGCACCCGCCGGAATCTCATAGGTGCCTTCGGCATGTGCCAACGGCGCCGCAAGCATCACTGCGGCGGCCGCGGCCGCGCGCCAAAACCCAAATGAAATCATTCGATCTATCCCTCCCCGGATATCACAGAGAAGTGTAGCGGCGGTATCATCAGGCACAAGGGCTCCCGAAGGCGTCCAGGACCTCCTGATGGAGTGCACCGCTTGGGGCGGAGAAACAGCAGAAGATGATGTGCTCGACGCCGGGGGCGGCGGCCAGCGTGTCGACGACAGTCTTTACGGCGATCTGCGCGGCACGATCTGCTGGAAAACGATAGATCCCGGTCGAGATGGCGGGGAAAGCGACTGAGGCAAGGCCATGCCCTTCGCACAGCTCCATCGAGCGCCGATAGCAGGATGCAAGCAGAGCATCCTCGTCGAGCTTGCCACCATTCCACACCGGGCCGACGGTATGGATCACATGCCTGGCGGGCAACCGATAGCCCTTGGTGATCTTGGCTTGGCCGGTCTTGCAGCCATGAAGCATACGACATTCGGCGACGAGATCGGGCCCGGCGGCGCGATGGATTGCGCCGTCGACGCCACCACCACCGAGCAGCGATGAGTTGGCCGCGTTGACGATGACGTCAACGCGCAGGGTCGTGATGTCGGTAACGATGACTTCGAGCCGCGCTTTGCCGATCTGGCGCGCGGTCAAGGTCAGGCGGCCACGTCGACCGGGATGCCCTTGTCGGCGAACAGCTGCTGCAATTCACCGGCCTGGAACATCTCGCGGATGATGTCGCAACCGCCGACGAACTCGCCCTTCACATAGAGCTGCGGGATCGTCGGCCAGTTCGAATAGACCTTGATGCCGTTGCGCAGCTCGGCCGATTCGAGAACGTTGAGGCCTTTGTAGCCGACACCGATGTGGTCGAGGATCTGCACGACCTGACCGGAAAACCCGCACTGCGGGAATTGCGGCGTGCCCTTCATGAACAGCACGACGTCGTTCGACTTCACTTCGTTGTCGATGAATTGCTCGATGCTCATTTTCGCTTCCTTGCGTAGGCGGCGCTCTCAGGCCCTGACGGGCCGGCCCACCCTTCTAACCCGCGACTACCTATATATGTAGCTCAAACCATTGTGCATCCAAAGCAAAATGGCAGAAATCTGGCATGCGGCCGGGGCCGGACAGCACCCCCTAAAAGCGCCGGGATTATCTGACGGACCCAATATCATCATGGGGGAGGCTTTTTTCCCGTAACGGAGCCCCTATCTAGGACGAACTGTCCGTCTGGAACCAGATTGCCGAAGCAACGTTCTCCCCTCGAATCGGAGACCAATGTGACGAAACCAGCCTCTGCCGCGGCCGCCGTTACTGCCGCCTCGCCGTCACTATCCTCCGAATCCGCCTCGCTCCCCCAGCGTCTGGCGGAAGCCTACCGTGCGGTCCGCGACGAGACCGAGCGCCGGGCGGCGCCGCTCTCCCCGGAGGATCAGCTGATCCAGTCAATGCCGGATGCGAGCCCCGCCAAATGGCACCGCGCCCACACGACCTGGTTCTTCGAGCAGTTTCTGCTGGGCGAGCACGTCAAGGGCTACACCCCGTTCCATCCGGACTACGCCTATCTGTTCAATTCCTATTACGTAACCGCCGGCCCCCGGCACGCCCGCCACCAGCGCGGCCATCTGACCCGCCCGAGCGCCGACGAAGTCACCGCCTACCGCCGCCATGTCGACGCCGGGGTGGTGAAGTTCTTCCAGACTGCCCCATTGGAAAAGCTCGAGGCGCTGGTGCCCTTGGTCGAGGTCGGCCTCAATCACGAGCAGCAGCATCAGGAACTGATGGTCACCGACATCCTGCATGCCTTCGCGCAGAACCCGATCCCGCCGGCCTACGATCCGGCCTGGCGCTTCCCGCCCTCACACCGCGGCGGCGGCCAATGGGTGACGCTCAACGAAGGCATCCACACCGTCGGGCACGCCGACGACAGCTTCCATTTCGACAATGAGAAGCCCGCGCATCGTGCTTTGGTCGGCCCGGTCAAGCTCGCCAAGACCCTCGTCACCAATGCCGACTGGCTCGCCTTCATCAGGGACGGCGGCTATTCCACCGCGACGCTATGGCTGATGGATGGCTTCGGCACCGCGAGCGCCGAGGGCTGGCAGGCACCGGGCCACTGGCGCGAGGTCGACGGCGAATGGAAGATCATGACGCTGGGCGGCCTACAAGCGATCGATCCGGAGGCGCCGGTTTGCCATGTCAGCTATTACGAGGCCGACGCCTTCGCCCGTTGGGCCGGCAAGCATCTGCCGACCGAGATGGAATGGGAGGTCGCGGCCCGCGCCGGCCTGCTCGACGACGCCTATGGCATCGTCTGGCAATGGACCCGCAGTTCGTATTCGCCCTACCCGGGCTACCGCGCGATCGAGGGTGCGCTCGGTGAGTACAACGGCAAGTTCATGGTCAACCAGCTGGTGCTGCGCGGCTCGTCGCTGGCGACACCGGCCGGTCACAGCCGCGTCACCTACCGCAACTTCTTCTATCCGCACCATCGCTGGCAATTCACGGGGTTACGCCTCGCCGACTACGCCTGATTGATTCCAGTTGACATCAAGTGCGCGCCGGTAAGCGCGTTCAGGAGAGTATCATGAATGTGCATGCCGCCGCTTTGGCCAAAGCGTATCCGTCCGACGAAGCGACCTCTGCCTTTGCCGGCGACGTGATCGGCGATCTCGCCCGTCACCCGAAACGGCTGTCGCCGAAGTATTTCTACGACGCCACCGGCTCGGAGCTGTTCGAACAGATCACCGTGCTGCCGGAATATTATCCGACCCGCACCGAGCTCGGCATCCTGCGCGACCGCAGCGGCGAGATCGCAGCGATCATCCCCGAGGGCGCTGCGCTGGTCGAGTTCGGCGCCGGCGCCACCACCAAGGTGCGGCTGCTGCTCGAACACTGCGACTTCGCAGCCTATGTGCCGGTCGACATCTCAGGCGATTTCCTGAAAGCCCAGGCCGACGGCCTGCGCAAGGACTTCCCCGGTCTCGGCATCTATCCGGTCGCCGCCGATTTCACGACGCCGTTCGCGTTGCCCGAGGCGGTCGCCGCCATGCCGAAGGTCGGCTTCTTCCCGGGCTCGACGCTCGGCAATTTCGAGCCGAACGAGGCCGCGGCATTCCTGCGCAGCGCGCGCAAGATACTCGGTCACGGCGCGCAGATGATCATCGGCGTCGACCTCGAAAAGGACGAACGCGTGCTGTACGACGCCTATAACGACGCGGCCGGCGTCACCGCGCGTTTCAACATGAATGTGCTGGTACGCATCAACCGCGAACTCGGCGGCAATTTCGATCTGTCGGGCTTCACCCACCGCTCGATCTACAACCGCGACCGCCATCGCATCGAGATGCACCTGATCAGCCGCAAGGCGCAGACCGTGCGCATTCTCGGCAACACCTTCGCATTCCGTCCCGGCGAGAGCATTCACACCGAGAACAGCTATAAATACAGCCTCGAGCGTTTCACCGCGCTCGCCCGCAATGCGGGCTGGACGGTGCGCGAAAGCTGGACCGACGCCAACACGATGTTCTCGGTGCACGCGCTGGTCGCCGACTAGCCATATTAATCGGCGGGGATGGGACAACGATCATGGGCCGGCGTGCGCTGCAAATCGCCACAGTGGTGCTCGCCCTCATACCGATCCTGACCGGTATCATCACGATGCTCGGCGTGAGCGATCCGCTCTACGCCGCGTCGGGCGTACCGGCGCTGCCGGTGCTTGACAGCAATCTGCGTTTCTTCGGCGGGCTCTGGTTTGGGCTCGGGCTCGGGCTGCTGTGGCTGGTGCCGCGCATCGAGAGCGAGGGTGTGCTGTACCGCGTGGTCTGGGCCGGCATCTTCCTCGGCGGCATCGGCCGCCTGCTGTCGATGATCATGGTCGGCCTGCCGCCATTGCCCTTCGTGGGCTTCACCGCGCTCGAACTGATCGGCGCGCCATTGTTCGTCTATTGGCAGCATCGTGTGGCCGTCGCCGGTCGCGGCTGACGGCCTCCGCTATTCTTCTTCCTCCGCCGACCTCAGCGAGATCGATTCCCAGGCAGCGACCACGATCATGATCGCGGTGGTGACGATCGAAAGCATCAGCGGCGACATCCCGCCGGCGAAGTACGCCGTGACCGCCAGCGCGACGATACCGGCGCCGTGCGAGAGCTGCAGGAAGCCGCGGATCACGTATTTGAACAGGATGGTCCCGACCAGGAACAGCGCGGGACCGCCGACCGAGCTGACGACAGTCTTCAGGTCGGAGTGGCCGGTCGGATGCTTCAGCACCAGCTCGTCGGCGACCGCGGTGAGGATGACGCCGCCGACGATCGGCATGTGCAGATAGGTGTAGGCGATCCGCGCCACGCGGCCGGATTCCTCGGACTTGGAGATCATCTCCGAGCCGGCCTCGGCGCCCTTGTGGAAATAGATCCACCACATCGCGATGCTGCCGACCAGCGCCGAGATGAAGGCGGCGACGTTCTCCGGCGTCCAGGTCAGTTCGGCGAATGTCGCGCCGTCGACCACGATCGCCTCGCCGAGCGCGATGATGACAAAGAGAGAGCAGCGTTCCGCCATGTGGCCGCCCTCGACCGCCCAGGCTTCGATCGAAGATGGGCCAAGCCGTGGCGTCCAGAACCGCGCCGCCGGCGCGACATATTCGATTGTCAGCGCCGCGATCCAGAGCCACATCCGCGTCTCGTGCTCGGCAAAGCCGCCTGATATCCAGAGCACGGCCGAGCAGCTCAGCCAGGTCAGGATCCGGATCGCGTTGTGGCGCACCGCGGTCCGGCGCCGCGGCGTTGCCAGCAGCCAGAACGCCGTGCGGCCGACCTGCATCGCGGCATAGGTCCCCGCGAACCACAGCCCGCGTCCCTCGAAGGCGGTCGGGATCGAGGTCGACAGTAACAGCCCGCCCAGCATCAGCACGAACAGCAGCAGGCGGACCGGCGTCAGCTCGGGATTGAGCCAGTTGGTGACCCAGGTGGTGTAGACCCACACCCACCACACCGCGAGGAACAGCAGCGTGACTTGCACCGCTCCCAGCGGGGTGAAGTGGTGCAGCAACGTATGCGACAGTTGGGTGACGGCGAAGACGAAGACGAGATCGAAGAACAGCTCGGCATTGGTGACGCGGCTGTGCTGGTTCGGCACGATGACGCGAAACATCCTGCCGCGCGGATTGTCCACCATCGCTTTGAGGCCCCCGCCCGCCCGCTGGGACCTAGCCTTCCGGCACGCCGGTTTGCAGGGCGAGCGCGTGCAACACGCCGCCCATCTGGCCCTTCAGCGACTGGTAGACGATCTGGTGCTGCTGGACGCGGGACTTGCCACGGAAGGACTCGGAAACGACAGTGGCCGCATAATGGTCGCCATCGCCGGCCAGATCGCGGATCGTCACCTCGGCATCCGGGATTGCTGCCTTGATCATCGATTCGATATCACGGGCGTCCATCGGCATCCCAGTCCACCTCCGTCGGGTCGTTCGAATCATGGCCGGTTCGGCCGGATAAAACCTAGCGCCTGAGGTCTTCTAGGTCATCCCTGGGCACACTATATTCCCATTCCCAGCGATTTAAACCTGCATCAATCGGTCACAAGCCATCACGCTGAAATGACCAGAAGAGGCGCAGAATCATGAAGCTCCCCGGCCCCGACCATCCGATCACGATCACGCCCAATGCCAAGCGCGTCCGCGTCACCGCCGACGGCGTCGTGATCGCCGAGACGACCCATGCGCTGACCTTGAAGGAAGCGAGCTATCCGGCCGTGCAATATGTCCCCCGGCAGGACGCCAAGATGGAGCTTCTGACCCGTACCGAGCGGACCACGCATTGCCCCTACAAGGGCGACGCGAGCTACTTCAGCATCAACGCCAACGGCAAGACGCTGGACAATGCGATCTGGACCTATGAGGCGCCGTTCCCGGCCATGACCGAAATATCGGGCCATCTGGCATTCTATCCGGACAAGGTGAAGATCGAGGAAGTGGCGTAGCTGTCCTCATTTGCCGCGGCCGGGTCCTGTCAGCCCTCCGCGTAGTTGCTTTCCAGACTGAAAAACGCAAATGCCCGGGCGAGGCCCGGGCATGACGAGATGGTATTCGGCCGGGTCCGGCTACACCCTGAATATCGTGAGCCCGAGGATCAGGAGCACCAGGAAGATCACGACAAAGACGTAGAACAGGAAGCGCGCGATGTCGGCGGAGGCGGCAGAAATGCCGGTGAAGCCCAGCAAGCCCGCGATGATCGACACGACAAGAAAGATCAGCGCCCACTTCAGAATCGTCATCGCCCACTCCTCATCGCCGCGCGCCTTGCGCGGCCGCCCGTGCCCCCGATAACGCCCGCCACCAACCCCAGTTCCAAGACGAAACAGACTGTTGTGATGACCGACCTCGACACCGCGGAATCGGGACGATTGGCCCTTGCTGAATCGAGTTCCCGATTGCAACATCCGGGTGCAGACCCGGCTGGGGGCACCATGAAATCGATCGCTCACGCGGCTCCGGCCGTCGACGTCCAGGCCGCACCGAAGCTCCATAAGCGCAACCTGGCGCTGGACCGTGCGCGCACCTTCCTCACGCTGGTCGTGCTTCTGCACCACGCGGTGATCCCCTACACCCATTTCGGGCATACCGACCCGACATCGTGGATCGGCTTCGATTGCGTGGTGCTCGCCACCGACAGCTTCTTCATGGCGATGTTCTTCTTCCTGTCCGGGCTGTTCGTCTGGCCGGGGCTCGGCCGCAAGCCGTGGCTGATCTTCCTGCGCGATCGGCTGCTGCGGCTCGGCCTGCCGTTCGTGGTCTGCGCCGTCACCGTTATTCCGATCGCCTATTACGCGATCGCCCTGCGCACGACGCCCGAACTGGCCTTTTCCGAGTTCTGGCGCAAGACGATGATGTTCGGGCCATGGCCGAGCGGCCCGATCTGGTTCGTCTGGGTGTTGATGACGTTCGACGTGACGGCGAGCCTGCTGTACCGGGTCTCTCCGCGCCTGCTCGAGCCGATCAACCGTCTGTCGATCATGGGATTCAAACGTCCCTCGAAGTTCTGGCTGTTCCTCGTCGTGGTCAGCGCCGTCGCCTACCTGCCGATGCTGATCCATTACGGCCAGAACTACTGGTTCGAGCTTGGGCCGTTTTCGGTGCAGGCGAGCCGCGTGCTGCTTTACGTGTCCTATTTCTTCATCGGTGCGGGCATCGGCGCGGCAAACCTCGAGGGCGGCGTGCTCAGCGCGCACGGGCGACTGACCGAGCGGCGCTGGTTCTGGACCGGCATCACGCTGATCCCCTACGCGCTGATGTGGGTGATGATCTACATCAAGCGCGAGATCATCGGTAACCCCGATCCGCTGCCGGGCTGGTATCTCGCGGCCTATGGCAGCTTCTACGTGCTGTTCAGCGCCTCGATCCTGTTCGCGATCCTGGCATACTTCCTGCAATCGAAAGCCGTGGGGCCGACATTGCTCGACCGCATGCAGAGCGACGCCTACGGCATGTTCCTGGTGCACTATCCGATCGTGCTGTGGCTGCAATACTGGCTGTTCGACATGGATCTGCCGGCGATCGCCAAGGCTGCGATCGCGTTCTTCGCCACGGTGGCACTGAGCTGGGCGGCAACCGCCGTGCTGCGCAAGCTGCCCGGCGCCAACTACGTGCTGTAGAGATCACGCCGCGATCTCCCCCCTCGCCGCCACGCTCTCGAGCCGTGGCGTGGCCGCGGCGCGATGATCGCGGGCGATCAGGATGTAGAAGGTCGGCAGCACGAACAGCGTGAACAGCGTGCCGATCAGCATCCCCATCACCACGACGATGCCGATCGCGAACCGGCTCGCCGCTCCGGCACCGTCGGCATAGAGTAGCGGTGCCAGGCCCGCGACCATCGCCGCCGTCGTCATCAGCACCGGCCGCATGCGCACCGCGGCCGCCTTCTGGATCGCGGCGACCCGGTCAAGCCCTTCATGGTGCTGGATCTCGTTGGCGAAGCTCACCATCAGGATGCCATGCTTGGAGATCAGCCCGATCAGCGTGACCAGCCCGATCTGGGTATAGATGTTCAGCGTGGTGAAGCCGAAATACAGCGGCAGCAGCGCGCCGCAAACCGCAAGCGGCACCGTCACCATGATGACCAGCGGGTCGCGGAAACTCTCGAACTGCGCCGCCAGCACCAGGAAGATCACGATCAGCGCCATGCCGAAGGTCACAATGAGGCGGTTGCCTTCCTGGACATATTGCCGGCTGTCCGACAGCCAGTCGACCGTCATCCCCGGCGACAGTTTTTGCGCCTGCATGAAGGACACCGCCTGCCCCATGGTCACGCCGGGCTTGAGCACCGCAGAGATCGTCGCCGCATTCATCTGATTGAACTGCGGCAGCCGGTTCGGCTCCGGCTTGACGTTGACCTTGATCACCGTCGACAGCGGGAACATTTGGCCCGAACTGGAACGCACGTTGAAATTGCCAAGGCTCTCCGGCGTGACGCGATCGGCCTGGCGGACCTGCGGGATCACCTCATAGGAGCGCTCGAAGAAATTGAAGCGGTTGACATAGTTCTCACCGACCAGCACCGCGAGCGTATCGGCGATGGTCTGCATGCTGACGCCGGCCTCGGCCGCCTTGGCGTGATCGATCGTGATCCGCGCAGTCGGGCTGTCGAAGGCGAGATCGCTGTCGACGAAGACGAACAGCCCGCTCTTCCAGGCCGCCCCCTTCAGCGTTTCGACCTCCTGATAGATGCTGGCGAAATCGCCGGCCGAACGCACCACCATCTGGAACGGCAGGCCGCCGGTCGCCGCCGGCAACGCGGCCGGCTGGAACGGCGTCACGCTGGCGCCGAGCACACCGTAGGACATGCCGTAGAGCTGGTTCTGGATGTCGTTGGCGGAACGCTTGCGCTTGTCCCAGTCGGTCAGGTTGATGCCCCCGAAGGCCCGGTTCTGTCCGTCATTGCCGTTGAGCACCCAGCTCGACTGGTACTCCGGAAACGAGCGGTACATCTGCTCGATCTGGTCGGTGTAGCGCGTCGTGTAATCGACGCTGGCATATTGCGGCGCCCTCAGCACGGTGAACACGTAGCCCTGGTCTTCCGGCGGCGCGAGCTCGCGCTGGCTGCCAAGGAACAGCACCACGATCGCGGCCAGCACGCTGACGGCAACCACCAGCACGGCGGTACGCATCCTGAGCGTCGCTGCCAACAGCCGGCTGTAGCCGCGCGACAGCTTCGAGAACCGGTGCTCGACGAAGCGGGCAAACCGGCCATGCGAGGTCGCCTCGCCCAACAGCTGCGAGCTCATCATCGGCGACAGGGTCAACGCGACCACGCCCGACACGATCACCGAGCCCGCCAGCGTGAAGGCGAATTCGCGGAACATGCTGCCGGTGAGGCCGCCCATCAGACCGATCGGGGCGTAGACCGCGGCCAGCGTGATCGTCATCGCGATGACAGGGCCGATGATTTCCCGGGCACCGATCAGGGCCGCCTCGGCCGGCTTCAGCCCCTCCTCGATATGCCTATGGATGTTCTCCACCACCACGATGGCGTCGTCGACGACCAGCCCGATCGCCAGCACCATCGCGAGCAGGGTCAGCAAATTGATCGAGAAGCCGAGCGCCAGCATCATCGCGGCGGTGCCGACCAGCGACAGCGGCACCGTGACAACGGGGATCAGCACCGAACGGAACGATCCGAGGAACAGCAGGATCACCACCACGACGATCACGATCGCCTCGACCAGTGCGTGCTGGACCTCCGAGATCGAGGCCTTGACGAAGTGAACGATGTTGAAGACGTCCCTGACTTGCAGGCCGGGCGGTGCCGCCCGGTTGAGATCCTCGATCACCTTGTTGGTGGCCGCGACGATCTCCAGCGGATTGCCGTCGGGCGTCGGCTGCACGCCGATGAATACGGTCGGCGTGCCATTGTCGCGCGCATTGGCATCGTAATTCTCGCCGCCGATTTCCAGCGTGGCGACGTCGCCGAGCCGCACCAGGCCGCCGCTGCCGGCCCCGGTCTTGATCACCATGTTGCGGAAATCGTCGAGATTCCTGAGGTCGGTCCGCGCAGTGATGTTGGTGACGGTGATCTCACCGCGCAGCCGGCCCGGCGCCGCCTGCACGTTGTTGGAACGCAACGCGGCCGCGATATCGCCCGCGGTCAAGCCACGCGCCGCGAGCTTGAACGGATCGATCCAGACCCGCATCGCCAGTGCCGCGCCGCCCAGCGTGTCGGCCGAGGCGACGCCGGGCACCGAGGTCAGCAGCGGCTGGGCGACGCGGGTGGCGAAGTCGGTGATCTCGGCAGGGCTCAGCGTCGCGCTGGTGAAGGCGATGTACTGCACCGCCGATGCACCATCGGTGATCTTGGTGATCACGGGATCGAACACGCCCGCCGGCATCCGGTACTTGACCTGCTGCACCTTGGCCAGCACCTCGGTCATGGCGCGGTCGGCATTGGCGTTGAGCACCAGCTTGGCCTTGATCTGGCTGGTGCCGAGCGTCGAGTTCGACGTCATGTATTCGATGCCGTTGGCGGTCGCGATCGATTGCGCAATCACCGAGGTGACGAAGCCCTGCATGACGTCCTGGGTCGCGCCAGGAAACGACACGTCGACCTGGATGGTGGCGCTCTCCATGCTGGGATATTGCCGGACCGGCAGCGAGACCATCGCGGCGGTGCCGATCAACAGGATCAGCAGGCTGACGACCGTCGCCAGGATCGGCCGGCGGATGAAGATGTCGGTGAAATGCATGATGCTTGCCTTTGGCCGCATGCCGCGCGGGTTAGCGGCCCTTCTCCGGCGTCTCCGCCATCGTCATCTGGACGGCCGCGCCGGGCATGACGCGGAGCTGGCCCGAGGTCACGATATGATCGCCCGGTGACAGCCCCTGCTCGACCACCACGCGCTCGCCGATGCGCTGCCCGGTCTTGACCGCGACGCCGATCGCCTTGTTGTCGCGCACCACCAGGACGCTCTCGCCCGACGCGCTGGTCTGGATCGCGGTCACAGGCACCACGATGGCGTCGGGCTGCGGTGGCAGCACGACGTTGACCATCACGAACAGGCCCGGCCGCAGCAGCCGGTCGGGATTGTCGAACAGGGCTTGCACGAGGACATTGCGGGTGTCCTCGGCGACCTGCGGTTCGATGGCGTTGATCTTGGCCTCGAACACCCGATCGGGGAAAGCGTCGGTACGGACCGTCACCGCGCCTCCCACCTTCAGATTTGACAGGCGCTGCTGCGGAACGGTGAAATTGGCATAGAGTTGGTCGAGCGCGGTCAGCGTGGCGAGCGCATCGCCGGCGTTGACGTATTGGCCGAGGTTGACCTTGCGCAGGCCGATCTGGCCCGCGAACGGCGCGCGGATCGTCATCTGCGCGATCTGCGCATCGAGTTGCTCGACCGAGGCGTCGGCCTGCTTCAGGTCCTCCTGCCGCTGTTGCAGGGTCTCCTGGGTCACGAAGCCGGACGGCGCAAGCCCCTGCGAACGCTTCTCCTGCAATTGCGCGAAACGCCCCTTGGAGACCGCGACCGCACGCGAGGCGCGCAGCGGCGCGTCATAGAGTTGCACCAACGGTGCACCCGCGGTGACGTCGGTGCCGGCATCGAAATTGATCGCGGTGACGCGACCGGCAACCTCGGGGGCCAGAATCACCTGCCGCACCGCCTGCAACGAGCCGATCGCCTCGATCGACCGCGGCAAGGTCTCGGTCCGCACCACCATCGCGGCCACCGGCGTCGGCGGCGATTCAGCGGTCGGTTTCGCGACGGCCCCGCCACCACGCCAGACGGCCAGCGCGCCGGCAGCACAAGCCAACAACAGGACGGTGATGCCGAACGGCTTGGCACGAAGCCCCAGCCAACGGCGCGACGAGAGTGATGCGGACGGCATATCGCTTCCAAGAACGAACCCCGGCGGCACGGCCGGAAGCTTGCCCCTGCAAGCCCGCACCTGTTATAGAACCTCAAGTATGGTTGAGGTCAAGGCTGGCGGCCTGCAAGACTTCTAATCCAGGACTTCAGAAAAATGACGATGGCGCAGGAGCTTTCGGTCGGCGAAGTGGCGCGACGCAGCGGCCTTGCCGTCTCCACCCTTCACTTCTACGAGAGCAAAGGGCTGATCGCGAGCCGGCGGACCGGCGGCAATCAGCGCCGCTACATGCGCGGCGTGCTGCGGCGCATCGCGGTGATCCGGATCGCGCAACGCGCCGGGATCCCGCTCGAGGAGATCAAGCAGACCTTCGCCGCGATCCCGCTCGATCGCGCCCCGACGATGCGTGAATGGGAGCGCGCGATGCGCGCCTGGACCGAGGCGCTGCAACAACGCATCAGTGATCTCACCGACCTCCGTGACAAGCTGTTCAGCTGCATCGGCTGCGGCTGCCTGTCGCTGACTGACTGCCCGCTACGCAATGGCGAGGACAAGCTCGGCACCCAGGGTCCAGGTCCGCGCGTCCTGATCACGGCCGCCGAACGGCGCAAGCGGCAGGGCTGAGACCGGACGATATCACCGACAAGTTGCGCACACCCTGCCATTGGTCACATCCGGCCGGGTGATTCTGGGTTATGCTGGCCGGACTGCTTGACCCCTAGGGAGTCCCGAGATGAACGACCCTCAAGTTGGATGGATCGCCGCTATCATCGTCGGCGGATTGGCCGGCTGGCTCGCCGAGATGATCATGAAGTCCGGTACCGGTATCCTCATGAACATCATCCTCGGCATCGTCGGCGCCGCGCTGGCGAACTGGCTGCTGGGTCTGCTCGGCGTATCGCTCGGTGGTGGATGGCTCAGCTATCTGATCGCCGGATTCATCGGCGCCTGCATCATTATCTTCGCGTGGCGCGCGATCCGCGGCGCGACCTAGCGTCCGGTCGGAAGCGATCAGGCTCGCACACAACGAAATAGCGCGATGAAGGATTCATCGCGCTATTGAGATCGTCGCTTTGCGCCGCAGCGCCTGGCCCTGCCGGATCAGGCTCAGGCCGCGGTGCTGCGCATGTAGTTCGGCAGCCAGTGCTCGAAGGCGCGCGCGAGCGTCTCCACTGCGACCGGCGGCTCGCCGACCACCGCGATGGCGTCGCCGCCGGTGGTGCCGATCCGGGCGCAGGGCACGCCGGCACCCTTCATCTTGGCCAGCACGAGGCCGGCGTCGGCGGCAGGCACGGTAACGATATAGCGGGCCTGATCCTCGCCGTACCAATAGGCATGCGGCACGATCGAGGACGGCGCCGCCAGGAGTTGCGCGCCGATGCCGCTGGCGATCGCCATCTCGGCAAGCGCGATCAGAAGGCCGCCGTCGGAGACGTCATGCACCGCGGTCGCGGTGCCGGCCCGGATCATGCCGCGGACCACGTCGCCATTGCGCTTTTCGGTGGCCAGATCGACCGGCGGCGGAGCACCCTCCTCGCGGCCGCACACGTCGCGCAGATAGACCGACTGGCCGAGCCAGCCTTGGGCGTCGCCAACCAGGAGAATCGCCTCGCCGGCCGCCTTGAATGCCAGGGTCGCCGACTTGGTGAAATCGTCGAGCAGGCCGACACCGCCGATCGAGGGGGTCGGCAGGATGCCGCGGCCGTTGGTCTCGTTGTAGAGCGAGACGTTGCCGGACACGACCGGGAAGTCCAACGCAACGCAGGCTTCCGCGATGCCCTTCAGGCAGCCGACGAACTGGCCCATGATCTCGG
The DNA here is from genome assembly GCF_002341725.1 of Bradyrhizobium sp. UBA2491. Taxonomy (NCBI): domain Bacteria; kingdom Pseudomonadati; phylum Pseudomonadota; class Alphaproteobacteria; order Hyphomicrobiales; family Nitrobacteraceae; genus Bradyrhizobium; species Bradyrhizobium sp. UBA2491. The sequence goes on along the minus strand of NZ_DDOP01000041.1, from coordinate 82,462 downwards.
GCCGCTCGGGGTTGCCGAAATTGAGATTGTCGGTGATCGCGAGCGGCCGGCCGCCGACCGCGGTGATGTTGCGCCACGCTTCCGCCACCGCCTGCTTGCCGCCCTCGAACGGATCGGCCTCGCAATAGCGCGGCGTGACGTCGACGGTGAGCGCAAGCCCCTTCGGCCCGTCCTCGACCCGGACTACGGCGGCATCGCCACCGGGACGCTGCATGGTGTTACCGAGGATGACGTGGTCGTATTGCTCCCACACCCAGCGCTTCGAGCACAGTTCGGGCGTGCCGATCAGCTTCTCCAGCGCCGCGGCGATGCCGAGCGGCGGCTTGACGTCCTGGCCGCGGATCACAGGCAGTGCGTTCGAGGCGACATGCGGACGGTCATAGACCGGCGCCTCGTCGCCAAGTTCCTTGATCGGCAGGTCGGCCATCACGTCGCCGCCATGCTTGACGACGAAGCGCTTGGTCGGCGTGGTGTAGCCGACGATGGCGAAATCGAGCCCCCATTTGCGGAAGATCGCCTCGGCCTCTTGCTCCTTCTCGGGCTTGAGCACCATCAGCATGCGCTCCTGGCTTTCCGAGAGCATCATCTCGTAGGCGCTCATGCCGGTCTCGCGGGTCGGCACCGCGCTGAGATCAAGCTCGACGCCGAGGTCGCCCTTGGCGCCCATCTCGACCGCCGAGCAGGTCAGGCCCGCCGCGCCCATGTCCTGGATCGCGATCACGCAATCAGCTGCCATGATCTCAAGGCAGGCTTCGAGCAGCAACTTCTCGGCGAAGGGATCGCCGACCTGCACGGTCGGGCGCTTCTCCTCGGAGGCGTCGTCGAATTCGGCCGAGGCCATCGAGGCGCCGTGGATGCCGTCGCGGCCGGTCTTGGAGCCGAGGTAGACGATCGGCATGTTCACGCCCGAGGCCGCCGCGTAGAAGATCTTGTCGGCGTCGGCGAGGCCGACCGCCATCGCGTTGACCAGGATGTTGCCGTCATAGCGGGTGTGGAAGCGCACCTGGCCACCGACCGTCGGCACGCCGAACGAATTGCCATAGCCGCCGACACCCGCGACCACGCCGGAGACCAGGTGCCGGGTCTTGGGATGCTCGGGCGCGCCGAAGCTCAGCGCGTTCAGGCAGGCGATCGGCCGCGCGCCCATGGTGAAGACGTCGCGCAGGATGCCGCCGACGCCTGTCGTCGCGCCCTGGTACGGCTCGATGTAGCTCGGGTGGTTGTGGCTCTCCATCTTGAAGACCACGGCCTGGCCGTCGCCGATATCGATCACGCCGGCATTCTCGCCGGGGCCCTGGATCACCCAGGGGGCCTTGGTCGGCAGTCCGCGCAGATGGATCCGCGACGACTTGTACGAGCAATGCTCGTTCCACATCGCCGAGAAGATGCCGAGTTCGGTGAAGGTCGGAACCCGCCCGATCAGCTTGAGGATGCGCTCGTACTCGTCTGGCTTCAGCCCGTGGGCGGCGACGAGTTCGGGGGTGATCTGGGGCTCGTTCTTCAGGTCGTTCTTGGGCGCGGTCATGGGACCCTTAATAGGTAGATCGAACGGGGGCGAAAAGGCCTTTTACGGGGCATTTCCGGCCTGTCCAGAGCTTTGCGGGGGCCGCGGCCGGCCCGGGAATTGCACTGGGATTTGCACAACGGGGATGGATCGGATTTAAGAACCCGAACCCGACAATTGAAGGCCAATCTCGTGAACGAGCTCGCCGACACCGCACTCAAGACCGCATTCAACCGCCGCCCCGACCTGCACGTCGAGACCGAGGGCGAGTTCGCCGGCTGGCGAACCTGGACCCGGGACAACTTCGAGAGCCATACCGGCCCATTTTACCACCGGATGGACGAAAACGGCCGCATCGCCTGCGCGTTCCGGGTCGGCAAGAAGCATCTCAACGGCTCCGGCAACGTCCATGGCGGCTGCCTCATGACCTTTGCCGATTACTGCCTGTTCGCGCTCGCGAGCCCCGTGCTCCAGGGCCCGGGTGTCACGGTCTCGTTCGGCTCGGAATTCCTCGACGCGGCCCGCGAGGGGGACCTGATCGAGTGCGCCGGCGAGGTCACCCGCGCGGGTGGATCGCTGATCTTCGTGCGAGGCATGCTGACATCGGCGGGGCGACCTCTGTTCGCCTTCTCCGGCACCATCAAGCGGATCAAGCGCAAGGCGCCGGCAGCGACCACGGCATAGCGCGCGCAAGGGCTTCTCCCGCTCCGATTGAATCGGAGCGGAGCTCTCGCTGTTGCCTTTGACGCGTGGCCTTCACGCCAACGTTTCGGTGGACGCGCGTCGTCATCCGGCCGTTACATCCGCACGGATGAATCCAAACCAGAGCGCCAGCGCGTTGTGTTCACGCGCGTTCTTGGTGTGAAGCGATATCAATCCGGTTGTGACGCAACGACGCACTGTCGTTGCCTCGTCGCGCGCACGTCACATGCACGTCAGCCAAGCCTCGGAAGATTGCTGAACGGTTTCCGTTTGTGCGCGTCCGCGCCGCGAGCTTGGGGCATTCTCATGAAATTGAAGACGTTCGTTTCCGCCACGTCGGCGGCGTGGCTGATCGCATCATTGGCATGTGTTGCAACTCCTGCGCGCGCCGGCCAGGACGGCGACAATGGCGATCGCGGTCCCGGCCAGTCGCGCGATCACGATCAGGACCAGGATCAAGACCATGATGTCGATCATCATGGCCGCAAGCCGCGCGTGGTGATGATCTCGCTCGACGGCGCCAAACCGGATTTCATCCAGAAGTTCATCGAGGAAGGCGTGCTGCCGCGTGACGGCGGTCTCGCCCGGCTCAGCCGCCGCGGTGCCGTGGCGTTGCAGAACGTGACGGCATCGCCGTCGCTCACCGCGGTGTCACACATCGCGATCGCGACCGGCTCGACGGCGGTCCACAACGACATCCCCTCCAACACGTTCCAGCCGATCGTCGGGCCGATCTCCAGCAGCATCAGCGGCTTTGCGGCGCCGATCGGCGGCTACAGCGAAAGCCCGCTCGGGCCGTCGGCGCACCCGACGGCACAACCCCTGTGGGTGCAACTGCGCCAGCAGGGCAAGAAGGTGATCACCGCGACCTGGCCCGGCGGCGACGGCGCCGACATCTCCATCAACAAGACCGTGGTGCAGCCGGCCCAGCCGACCCGCGTCACCGACTTCACGGTACCGTTCGGCGCGTTCGGCGGCATCGGCGCTCAGGGCTTCACGCTGTCGCGCAGCGACTTCGCGACCGATCCGGGCATCGTCGCGGCGTTGCAGGCCGCGGGGCACTTCTCGTTCAGCCCGGTGCTGGTGACCTCGGCGCCGATCGAGACGTTCTCGTGCTCGACGTCGGCGACGGCGACCTGCACCAACGCCGCGACGCTCGACGTTAAATATTCGATCCGCGTCGCCGCGATCGACACCACCAACGACCGCAAGGTGAACTACGACACGCTGGTGTTCTTCGACGCCAACCGCGGCATCACCGCGGGACCGTTCCACGCACCGTCGACCGGTCCGGCCTACGTCAAGTTCGGCGGCGAGAACGCGCCGTTCTTCTTCGACGGCAGCGGCGCAAAAGTTGGTGCCGCCTACTTCGTCTCGGCGCTGTCACCCGATCTCTCGGTGGTGCGCTTCGCCCGCTACGGCGCCAACTACATCCCGCGCAACACGCCGGTGCTGGCCGATGTCGACGACATCAACAACAATATCGGTTTCTGGCGCCCACAGGCCGATTTCCGCATTCCTGAGCGCCTGAGCCCCGGCTTCACCGGCTTCCCCGACGTCGAGATCGAGACGATGTTCGAGGACATGGTGAAGACCTTCGTGCGCTACCAGGCCAATATCGGCGAGCGCGCGATCAAGACCCATCCGGACGCCGACCTCGTGATGGTCTATATCGAGCAGCCCGACGGCTCCGAGCACCAGTTCCTGCTCACTGATCCGCGCCAGGGCACCAACCCCACTGACCCGAATTCAATCGGTGCCAACCAGGATCCCGCCAAGGTCAAGCGTTACGCCTCCTACATCCGTTTCGCCTATCAGACTGCCGATAAGGCCGTGAAGCAGATCGCCGACGCGGCGGGCCGCGACAGCAACGTGGTCGTGGTGTCGGATCACGGCTTCGCGCCGTTCCACACCTCGGTCAATCTGACCAACATCCTGCGCAATGCGGGCATCGACACCAGCAAGGTCGGCATCCGCACCTCGGGCCCGGCCGCCGACATCTACGTCAACTTGCAGAACCGCGAGCTCGGCGGCACCGTCGATCTGGCGACCTACCGCGCCCTGGTGGCGCAGATCACCGACGCGGTGAAGAACGCGGTCGACCCCAACGCGCGCTTCAACTACTCGCTCAGGGATCAGCGCATCTTCACCGTGGTCGAGACCCGGCCGCTGCAATGCGACGCCGGCACCGGACAGTGCACCAGCAAGACCGTCGGCCAGGACTATGGCGACGTGTTCGCGCTGATGGCGCCCGGCTACAATTTCGACGGCGTACAAAATCCCGGCGTCGCGCGCCAGGGCGATGCACCGTTCAACGCGGCGACCACCGCGCTGTCGATGCCGAACTTCTACGGCGCCCACGGTCACGACCCCGAACTCCCGGTGATGAGCGCGACCTTCATCGCCGCGGGACCACAGATCCGCCGGGACACGGTGGTGCGCCACATGCGCAACATCGACGTCGCGCCGACCATCATGCGGATGCTGGGCACGACGCCGCATCAGGTCGATGGCGAGGTGCTGAAGGAGATCCTTCGCTAGATCTTTCGGCAAATTCCGTGCGGTGGACGCCAGGCCGGCGTCCACCGCCTCAAGCACAGCCCAGGAAGCCCTCACGCACGCGGCGTGCCGAACCGCTCGATCACCTCGGCAAGCGGAACGTGACCGACGCAGGCGCCCGACCCCGGGCTGTGCTCGCCCGACTCCAGCGCCGTCGCGTAGATCACGGCCGGATCGGCCTCCAATCGTGCGCGAAGCGCGGCCAGTTTCGGCCAGCGATTGCGGTCGGCGACGGCGTGGAATTCGAGCCAGCGTGCGACACCGATCAGCAACCCGTCCGCCAATGCCGGGCGGTCACCGAGCAGGAACGGTGCATCCCCGATCAGTTCCTCGAGTCTGTCGTGCCGCTCGACGACGTTGCCCCGCCCCCACTGCCGAAGCGCGGACTGCATCGACGGGTTCGGCGTTTTCATCTCCAGCGCCGCCCACAGCGGTGAGAACGCCGCGGTGAAGCCGGTGTTCACGAAGGCCATTAGCAGACGCATCCGGTCGGCCTCGGGCGACAACGGCTCAAAGCTGATGCGGCGCTCGGTATCGCGTGCGGCGAGCCAGCTTGCGATCGCCATGTTCTCGGTGAGCACCCCGCCCTGGTCCGTGACCAAGGCCGGCGTCTCATGCCGCGGATTGATCCGCGCGTAGGAGGGGTCGCGCATTTCGCCGAGCATGTCGACGCGGCAAAGGCGGTAGGGCTTGCGCAGCCATTCGAGGGCTGCAACGAGCCCCATGGAGCTTCCGAGCGGGAAGCCATAGATAAGGATAGGTTCCATGATGTGGGTCTCCGGTGAAGTCTGACGATCGCGCTGCGCAGCGGAGCCGGACCCTAGTCGCCACATCCGTGAAGTAAATTACGCACCTTTTTGTAACCACGAGCCGCCATGAAATCTCTCGTCTCCCGCTGCCCGATCGAGGAAGTGATGCAGATCCTGAGCGGCCGCTGGCCGACGCTGCTGATCTATTATCTGAAACAGGGCACCAAGCGCTTCAGCGACCTGCGCCGCGACAACCCGACCATCTCGCACAAGATGCTCACATTGGAGCTTCGCAAGCTGGAGGACGCCGGCATTGTCGAGCGCACCGAATTCGAAGGCTATCCGCTGCGCGTCGAGTATCAGCTTGCGCCGGCCGGCCACCGCCTCGTGCCGCTGATCGACGCGCTCGGCGACTGGTGGGAAGCAACGTCCGATACCGGCGCACAGTCCGGCTCCGCGGATGTCGCGCCGGCCATTTCGAATCCCGTCTCGCGGGATTGAACGACACAGAGCGCTGCAAAACTACGCTGGCCTCGGGTCGGCTCCCGAAGTATCAGTTCCATGCGCGGCAATGCGCGGGGAGCCCATCAAGGTGCCGAAGAGCACAGCCAGAGCATGAGCCGGAACATGCTCAAACAAGCATCCAAGACGGGCAGCGTGACGGCTCCCGCGATCACGCCCTCCACGCCGGCGCCGGGCGCGCGTGGCTGGCGCGACTACGCGCTGCTGCTGGCGCTGGCCTGCTGCTGGAGTTCGACCTATCCCCTGACCAAGATCGGGCTCGGCTCGATTCCGCCGGTGACCTTCATCTCGGCGCGCTCGCTGGTCGCCGCCTTCTTTCTGCTCGTGGTGCTCAGGATCCGCGGCATCCGGATCCCGACCGACATCAAGGCCTGGAAGCTGTTCGCCTTCCAGCAGACCATCAACTCGACGATCCCGTTTCTGGTGATCACCTGGGCGCAGCTCTATGTGCCGGCGTCCAACACCGTGGTGCTGGCCTCGACGACGCCGATCTTCGCCTTCCTGATCACCTGGGCGATCACCCGGCACGAGCCCGCCTCGCTGCTCAAGCTGCTTGGCGCGATCCTCGGCCTTGCGGGCACGATCGCGATCATCGGGCTCGACGCGCTCTCGGGCTTCGGCAAGGAGATCGTGGCCGAGATCGCTATCCTGCTCGCAACCGTCTCGTTCGCCTGCGCCACGATCTTCGGGTTGCGGCTGTCGGACTACGATCCGATGGTGGTGGCCGCCGGCTCGCTGCTGTTCGGCGGCACCGTGCTGTTGCCGGTCGCCCTGATCGTCGACCATCCCTGGACGCTGCACCCGACGCCGCAGGCGCTGGTCGCCACCGTCGTCATGGGGATCTTCTCCAGCGCGTTCGGCTTGATGCTGTTCTACATGTGCCTGACGCGGCTCGGCACGCTCACCACGAACGCGCAAGGTTATCTGCGGATTCCGATCGGCGTCGCATTGTCGGTGATCCTGCTCGGCGAATCCGTGCCGTCAAACCTGGCACTGGGGCTCGTGCTGGTCATGTGCGGCGTCGCCGCCATGACGGTGCCGGCCGACGCGGTCAAGCGCTGGCTGCGAAGGCTCTAGTCCAGGCTCAGGCCGACAATTGCTTCTCGGCGATCGAGAGCCATTCGGCCTGCGCGTCACGCAGATATTTCGGCGCGCGCCGCATCTGGATCAGAAGCTCGTTGAACACGATGCGCGCCTCGGCGGTGCGGCCGACCAGTTGCAACAACAGCCCATAACGGACCCGCGCCTCGGCGCCGGGAAAATACTGCGACACCGCCTGGTATTCTTCCAGCGCCTCGTCGAGCCGACCAAGTTCGGCGAGCGAGCGTGCATAGAGCAGATGGCCCTCGGCGGATTCGAAATCCGGCCAGTGCGCGCGCAAGGCATCGAGCGTCGCCAGCGCCTCGGCCGGCTGCTTGCGACCGAACTGGGCCTGCGCCTTGGCCAGCGCGTAGGCCGGATCGTCGCCCTGCGGCCGCTGCAAGACGTGATCGTAGTGGCTCTCCGCCTCCTCGTAACGGCCGATCGCCTGGCACTCCGCGGCCAGCGCCGCACGGTTGGCGATCGTGTCGGAGGTCGCAAGCTTGTCGGACAATTCGCGATACCGCTTCTCCGGATCGAGCCGGTTGGCGACGCGCTTGCGCGCCTGCGCGGCACCAGGTCCACCCCACCATTCCGGGATCAGCTCGACGACGATGTAGGCGAGTGCGCCGATCAGCGGCACCATCAGGATGATGAAGGCCCAGGGCTGCAAGCGCCCGGTGCGCGAGGCGTGATAGATCAGGGTGATGTCGAGCAGCAAAATGACCAATGCGACGGGCATGCGAATTCCAGCGAACCAGACCAATCATCCAAGTCGCTTCCGTCATAGCGTACCCAACACGCGGCAACAATCCCCGGTTGCTATCCGGGAGATGCTAGCGTGACGAGATGATGAAACGGAAGCGACTATCCCTGCGTTGGTGTCTGCCGGAGCGGACCAGGTTCATGGTCCGCGCGCATCGCAAAGCCGCTACTTCTTGTCGTCCGCGAGCAGCGTGCGGTATTTCGTGACGTCGCGGGTCACGAGCTGCTGCAGCACGTCAGGCGCGAGTTCATCGGCATCGGGCGCGACCGTCGACAGATCGGCGAATCGCTTCTTCACCGCTTCGCTTGCGACCGCGGCACGCGCGGCGGTATTGAGCCTGGCGATGATCTCGGGCGGCGTGCCCTTCGGCGCGAACAGGCCGTTCCAACCCTGCGCCTCGAACTCGGGCAGTCCGGCCTCGGCCGAGGTCGGCAAGTCTGGCAATGACGCGAGCCGCACGGTCGAGCCGACCACGACCGCTTTCACCAGCTTGTCGTCGATCGCCTGCGACACCGAGGCGGCGGCATCGCAGACGCCGTCGATCTGACTGCCGATCGCATCCGTCAGCGCCAGCGCCGCGCCGCGATAGCCGACCAGTTGCACGTCGATCCCGGCGGCATGCACGAAGCTCTTGCAGATGAGGTAATTCGACGAGCCGACGCCGGCATGGCCGAGATTGACCTTGCCCGGATTCTTCCTGGCGTAGTCGATGAAGTCCTTGAGGTCCTTGGCTGGGAAATCCTTGCGCAGCGCCACGATGCCGAACGTCTTCGCTACCACCGCGATCGGCGCGAAGGAGTCCGGCGTGAACGACAGTTTTGGGTAGATCGTGTAGGTCGCGGCATTGATGCCGGCATTGCCGATCGCGATCGTGTAGCCGTCCGGCTCGGCCCGCGCGGCACGGGTCAGCGCGGTCGAACCGCCGGCACCGCCGACATTCTCGATGATGATGCTCTGGCCGAGCGCCGCGCTCATCTGGTCGGCGACCGCGCGCGCGATCACGTCGGAGGTGCCCCCGGCCGTGAATGGCACGATCATCGTGATCGGACGCTTCGGGAAGTCCTGCGCGTGTGCTGCCGTCGCAAGCAGCAACGCGGCGGCGGCCGCGAACCACCGTCCGAATTGTCTATCTTGACGCGCCTTCTTCACGCGAACCGGTCCTCACTTCGTTCGAAAACGCTATGGCGATCACGCCGCCTTCTCGAACTGCTGGACCAGCCCGGCGAACAGGCCGCGGCCATCGGTGCAGCCCATGATTTCTTCGACGTGGTTTTCCGGATGCGGCATCATGCCGAGCACGTTGCCGCGCTCGCTGACGATGCCGGCGATCGAATTCGCGGCGCCGTTGAAGTTGGAGGCTTCATCGACCACGCCGTCGGCCGAGCAATAGCGATAGAGCACCCGCCCCTCGCCCTCGAGCCGCTTCAGCGTCTCCTCGTCCGCCTCGTAATTGCCCTCGCCATGCGCCACCGGCACGCGGATCACCTGGCCGGCATTGTAGCCACGGGTGAATGGCGTGTCGGAGCGCTCGACCTTCATATGCACGTCGCGGCAGACGAATTTCAGCCCGGCATTGCGCATCAAGACGCCCGGCAACAGGCCGGACTCGCAGAGGATCTGGAAGCCGTTGCAGACGCCGAGCACGAGCCCGCCCTTGGCGGCGAAGTCGCGCACCGCGTCCATCACGGGCGCACGCGCCGCGATCGCGCCACAGCGCAGATAGTCGCCATAGGAGAAGCCGCCCGGCACCACCACGAGGTCGGTGCCTTTGGGCAGCGCGGTCTCCGCGTGCCACACCATTGCGGTCTCGTTGCCGGAGGCGAGCTTCAGCGCGCGCGCCATGTCGCGTTCGCGGTTGATGCCGGGAAAGACGAGGACGGCTGATTTCATCGGATCACCTGGTTTTGGGTGCCAGCACGAGCTTAACTGCGGCGGCAAATCTTGCGTAATTGTCGTTGCTGGCCTTCTCGTCACGCGCCGAACTGATCAGGCTGGCCGAGCCTTGCCCGCCAAACATCACGCCGCTGACCTGATACTCGCTGGCGCCGTCGGACGTCACGGTCAGGCGCCGCGCCTTGTACATGCGTGGCCCCGCGCCGCCCTTGTCGCCATCGACGCCAAGCAGCGTGATCTTCTGTCCGGGCGAGCGCTGCTCGAGCGCCTTGATGATCTGGTTCTGGCTGTCGCGGAACTGGTCCAGCGTCATCTGATTTCCGCCGGTGTAGTACCGGTAGCTCACCTTCGAGCCCGCACCACATTGCGGCTGCTCGCAGCGGAACAAATGCGTGTCGGCGCGGCGCTCATAGCGCCAGCCGCTGACCGCAAACGGCGGCCGCTGCGCGGTCGCGGATGGTGCCGGCGCCGGCGACTGGGCCGCGGCACCGCCAATCCCGGCCACCGCCAGCAGAGCAAGCGAGAGCGACCGGGCGAAAGTCCGGTCGCGGCCAGAAAGCGCAGGAGCGGCTGAAATCATCTGGCTCGCCCCGGTTAGCTCAGGACCTCGACCCGATAGTTCTCGATCACGGTGTTCGCCAGCAACTTGTCGGCGGCGGCCTTCAGCGCCGCCTCCGCCTTGGCCTGGTCGGTCGCGGCGAGCTCGATGTCGAACACCTTGCCCTGGCGAACGCTGGCGATGCCATCGACGCCGAGCGACTTCAGCGCGCCCTCGATCGCCTTGCCCTGCGGATCGAGGATGCCCGACTTCAATGTGACAGTGACGCGTGCCTTCACGATTGCCCCTTAAACCTAGCTCTTCACCAGCACCGGGCCGCTGCCGGCCGGACGCTCGTTTTCAATCAGAATGCCGAGCCGCTTTGCCACTTCGGTGTAGGCTTCAAGCAAGCCACCCAAATCGCGGCGGAAACGGTCCTTGTCGAGCTTCTCGTTCGACTTGATGTCCCACAGCCGGCAGGAGTCCGGCGAGATCTCGTCGGCGACGATGATCCGCATCATCTCGTTCTCGAACAGGCGGCCGCACTCCATCTTGAAGTCGACGAGGCGGATGCCGATGCCGAGGAAGAGCCCGGTCAGGAAGTCGTTGACGCGGATGGCCAGCGCCATGATGTCGTCGATCTCCTGCGGCGTGGCCCAGCCGAAGGCGGTGATGTGCTCTTCCGACACCATCGGGTCGTTGAGCTGGTCGTTCTTGTAGTAGAACTCGATGATCGAGCGCGGCAGCTGGGTGCCCTCCTCGATCCCGAGCCGCTGCGACAGCGAGCCGGCGGCGACGTTCCGCACCACCACCTCGAGCGGCACGATCTCGACCTCGCGAATCAGCTGCTCGCGCATGTTGAGGCGGCGGATGAAGTGGGTCGGCACCCCGATGTCGTTGAGGTGCTGAAACAGGTACTCCGAAATCCGGTTGTTGAGGACGCCCTTGCCCTCGATCACCTGGTGTTTCTTGGCATTGAACGCGGTCGCGTCGTCCTTGAAGTGCTGGATCAGGGTTCCCGGCTCGGGGCCTTCGTAAAGCACCTTGGCCTTGCCTTCATAAATACGGCGTCGACGGCTCATTGGGATGTACCGTGTTTTGTTGAAATCCATGAATTTGGGTGCTCCGGATAACTTGGGGTTACGACCCACGACGGAGCTGCCGCGGAGGCCTGGAACCTGACGATCCAACTGGAAACAGAACAAGAACCATGCCTGTCGGCAACCTATCCGATTGGCCCATCCAGCACAATCAATACTGCCCCCTGGCGGGCACTTATACCGCCCGATCGTGAGGCGCCGATTCTGCCAGTTTTGCCTGCGGCTTAACGGCTCGTTGTCTTGCCGATTCCTCCCTCCTATCTAGGCAGGGACCGGGGCTGCCGCAACGAGCGGTGGCCCATCATTCAGCAGGGGATTGGAACTTCAGCCATGAGCGAATTCAACAAGCGCCAGGAAGGTTTCGAGAAGAAGTTCGCCCTCGACGAGGAGCAGAAATTCAAGGCGGAAGCGCGCCGGAACAAGCTGCTCGGCCTGTGGGCCGCCGAGAAGCTCGGCATCACGGGCGACGCCGCCAACGCCTATGCCAAGGAGGTGGTGGCCGCCGACTTCGAGGAAGCCGGCGATGGCGACGTGCTGAAGAAGGTGCTGGGCGACCTCAATGCCAAGGGCCAGGCCGTCACCGAGCGCGACGTCCGCGCCAAGATGGACGAGCTGCTCGCCGTGGCGGCAGCGCAGGTGAAAGCGGGAACCTAAGGTTCCCGCGGCAGCTATTTCATCGTGATCTGCATGCTCATCGAGCCGCTCACGTTGAATCCTTCCTGCTGCTGCTGACCATATTGCCGGCCGAGATTGACGTTGATCGATTCGAGCCGGCAATCCTTCGCGATGACTTCCCGCAGCAGATCGCATTCACGCGCCGCCATCTCGTAGACCAGGCGGCGCGCCCGATCGCGCAGCTTTTGCGCCTCATCGCCGTCGCCGGTCGGCCCCGCCATGAAGAGGTTGACGTTGCTCTGCACCCGCACCGAGCCCTCCTGGCGCACAAGACCGGTGGATTGCTCGAGGATGATACGCTGGCCCGGCGACTGGGCGAACGCTGGCGCGGTCAGGAACAGCAGGCTGATGGCCGCTGTGGAGAGGCGCATAGGCGACGACGACATGGCGGATCCTTGGCAAATGAGGGAACGCGACGCGTTCATAGCGACCTTCAATTGCAACAAGCCGAATCTGCCCCGCAAAAGGCCGGCATGCCGCTTCATCCGACGTTAACGGTGACGAAACGCCCTTACGTCCTCAGCGCTTGCCCGCCGATCTCGCCTTGGTGAAATCGGCGCGGACGATATCGAGCAGACGGCGCGACGCGGCGCTGAGGAAGCCGCCATGCCGCGTCACCGCGACGACCTCGTGAGTTGCGCTGAGATCACCGACATGGATCGTCGCGATGGTGCCGGCGCGCAATTCCTCCGCCGCATTGCTTTCCGACAATAGCGCGATGCCAAGCCCGGCCTCGACCAACCGCTTCTGGGCGGTGAGGCTGTCGACCGGCGTCCAGGCGATCTCGCCGAGCCCGTGGGTCAGGAACAGCGCGAAAACATGCGAGGCCGTGATCTCGCGGCGCCCCGGCACTTCGGGAAACGCGATCCACCGCTCATCCCTGAGTTCGACGAGCCTGCGGATTCGACGGCCGGCCAGCTTGTGCTCCGGCGCGCAGACCACCCGAAGCGGCTCGGCGAACAGCAGCTCGCAATCGAGCTCGCGGGAGCGATCGCGGTCATAGCGCAGCCCGATCGTCGCCTCGCCGCGCCGGATCAGGTCGCTGACCTCGGCGCTGGTCGCGGTGCGCAAGGTCAGCGCGACATCCGGATGCTGGCGGGCGAAGCGCTTCAGCACGGTCGAGAGCCGCGCGCCGGCAAGCGTGCCGGTCACCGCCAGCGCCACCGGACCGGAATTGTTGCGCGAGAGCGCGCGCACCGCGTTCTCGGCATCCTGCGCCGCCGCCACCGCGCGTTCGGCATAAGGCACCATCACCCGGCCGGCATCGCTGAGCCGGGTCTTGCCGGCGATCCGCTCGAACAAGGGCACCCCGAGTTCCTGCTCGAGCAGCGCAATGCGCCGGGAAATCGCCGGCTGCGAGCGGTGCAGCGCCTTCGCAGCCTGCGAGATCGCGCCGCGCCGGTGCACCACCAGGAAGGTGTTGAGCGCGTCGCTGTCCATCGTTTTCCTCATGCAAAAAGCTGATGTAATCCAGAGAAATAACAAATTTGTCTGATGGATGAAACCGCCCTATCGCTCGCTGCCAGTCGATCCCGGAACAGACAGGAGCTCAAAATGCGCACCCAGGCAGACAAGGCGGCACGGTTTCGCGCGCTGCATCAGCGGCCCGGCGCCTTCATCATTCCAAACCCGTGGGACGCCGGAACCGCGAAGCTGCTCGCGGCCATGGGTTTCGAAGCGCTGGCGACCACCAGCCTCGGGGTCGCCAACACGCTCGGCGAGTCCGGCATCAGCCTCGATGCCATCATCGAGAATTGCCGGGTGATATCGGAGGCCACTGATTTGCCCGTCAACGCGGATCTCGAGAATTGCGGCGCCGACGATCCGGCGACCGCGGCAAAGGCGATCGCACGCGCGGCCGAAGCCGGCGTGGTCGGCGGCTCGATCGAGGATTCCACCGGCGATCGCGAGCATCCGATCTACGACTTCTCGCTCGCGGTCGAGCGGGTGCAGGCGGCCGTCGAGGCGGCGCGCGCGCTGCCCTTCCCGTTCACGCTGACGGCGCGGGCGGAAAACTTTCTCTGGGGCCGTAAGGACCTCGACGACACCATCAGGAGGTTGCAGGCCTTCGAGGCCGTCGGCGCCGACGTGCTGTACTCGCCGGGCCTTTACGACATCGGCACCATCAAGACCGTGGTCTCGGCGGTGCAGCGGCCGTTCAACCTGGTGATGGGCTTTGCCGATCCGACCCTGACGGTCGACCAGCTCTCGGCCGCCGGCGTCAAGCGCATCAGTGTTGGCGGCGCGATGCAGCGCCACGCGCTCAACGCCTTCCTGCGCGCCGCCCGCGAGATGAAGGACATGGGGTCGTTCAGCTATGTCCGCGACATGGCCCCGGTAGCCGAAGTCAGGGCGGCGTTCAGCGGGTCCGCTCTCGCCTGATGATTGCGAGCAGCGCGGGCGACCGTCAGCCAGCGCTGCATCCATGGCGGTGCCGCCTCGGGTTGCCTGAGGCGGCGCGGATCACTATCTGCTAAGGTGCCGCCAACACCGCAAGCCCGGGCCGTGGTGCCTGCATTCCCGACGATCCGTGACAGCTCTCGGCTTGCAGCCGGCACCAGGTAATGCCAAGAGAGCGGGATCATGCCCCAAGATCACATTTCCAACGTCCTCGCCGAACGTTATGCCTCGCCCGCCATGCGCGCCATCTGGAGCGGCGAAGGCAAAGTCCGCCTCGAACGCGACTACTGGATCGCCGTCCTGAAGGCCCAGCGCGATCTCGGCATTGCGGTGCCCGATGGCGTGATCGAGAGCTACGAGCGGGTCAAGGACCAGATCGACCTCAAGTCGATCATGCAGCGCGAGCGCATCACCCGCCACGACGTCAAGGCGCGCATCGAGGAATTCTGCGATCTCGCTGGTCATGAGCACCTGCACAAGGGCATGACCAGCCGCGACCTCACTGAGAATGTCGAGCAGTTGCAGGTCTACCGCGCGTTGCAGCTGGTCGAGACCAAGAGTATCGCCGCACTGGTCCGGTTCGCCAGGCGCGCGCAGCAATTGCGCGACATCCCGTTCACCGCGCGCACCCACAACGTCGCCGCGCAGGTCACGACGCTCGGCAAGCGCATCGCGATGTTCGGCGAGGAGATGCTGCTGGCGCATCAGGGCCTGGTCAACGTGCTGCAAACCTATCCGGCGCGCGGCCTGAAGGGCGCGGTCGGCACCCGGCTCGATCAGATCACCCTGTTCAATGGCGACGCCGGCAAGGCGCGCGCGCTCGAGCAGAACATCCTCGTGCATCTCGGCCTGCCGAAGGCGCTCGATGCCGTCGGCCAGGTCTATCCGCGCAGCCTCGACTTCCGCGCGGTCAGCATCATCACCGAGCTCGCCAGTGGTCCCGGCAACTTCGCCAAGACCATCCGCCTGATGGCCGGTCATGAACTCGCAAGCGAAGGTTTTGCCAAGGGCCAGGTCGGCTCCTCGGCGATGCCGCACAAGATGAACAGCCGCTCCTGCGAGCGCATCAACGGCCTGCACGTGATCCTGAAGGGCTATCTCGCGATGGCCGCCGGCCTCGCCGGCGATCAGTGGAACGAGGGCGACGTCTCCTGCTCGGTGGTCCGCCGCGTGATGCTGCCGGATGCCTTCCTCGCCATGGATGGCCTGCTCGAAACCCTGCTCACCGTGCTCGACCAGATGGAAGTGTTCGAGGCCGTGGTCGCGACCGAGCTCAACCGCTATCTGCCCTTCCTGCTCACCACCACGGTGATGATGGAAGCGGTGAAGAAGGGTGCCGGCCGCGAAGGCGCGCATGAGGCGATCAAGGAGCATGCCGTCGCCGCGATCGGCGACCTGCGCACTGGCAAGATCGTGCAGAACGACCTGCTGCACCGCCTCTCCGCCGATCAGCGTCTCGGCCTCAGCGAGGCCGAATTGCAGCTGGTGCTGGAACAGGGTCGCGCCAATTCCGGCGACGCCGGCGCCCAGGTCGATTTCTTCGCCGAGCAGGTCGATGTCCTGGCCAAGGCCAAGCCGGAAGCTGCCAGCTACGCGCCGCGCGCGATTCTGTGATCTCGTACCGCGCGCCCGATGAGCGCGCGGCCTCAATCGACGCGAACGGCGAGTAGCGAGTGAAACCGATTCCACTCGCTTCTCGCCGTTCGTTATCTCACCCTTCCTTGAAGCCGTATTCCGGCACGTTGCCGCTAGCGCCGTAGTATTTGTACGGCAGGAATTTGCCGGACATGGTGATCTTGACCCGATCGCCCTTCGGATTGGCGACACGCTCCATCGCCATGTCGAAGTCGATCGCCGACATGATGCCGTCGCCGAACTCCTCCTCGATCAGCGCCTTCCATGCCGGGCCGTTCACCATCACCATCTCGTAGAAGCGATAGATCAGCGGATCGGTGGGCGGCATCGGTGTGCCGCTGCCGCGCATCGGGGTCTCGTTGAGCATCGCGATCTCGGCCTTCGACAGCCCGAACAATTCGCCGGCATTGGCCGCCTGCGGCTTGGTCAGCTTCATCTGGCCAAGGATCGCGCCCGTGATCAGCACCTCGGAATAGCCGCCGATCTTCTCGCAGATATATTTCCAGGTCCAACCCTTCTCGCGCTTGATGTCGAGCAGCTTCTCGGTGAGGTCTTCGCGTTTCATCAGGTCTCCTCCTCAGGCTTCAGCGCGCAACACTTTGCGCGGGATTGGGTTCGACGACGCGCGGCGGCGAGACGATCACCGGCTCGCCGAGGCCGGGCCGCACCGTCGGCACGTGGCGCGGGTCGTGGCCGGTCACCTCGGCCGCAAAGCTCTTGCTGCGGCTGACCAGGAAATCGACGATATGGTTGCGCAGCGCATAGTAATAGGGATGGCGATGCAGATCGATCCGGCCGCGCTCCCTGGGCAGCGGATTTTCAACGATCTCGGCCAGCACCGCCCCGGGGCCGTTGGTCATCAGGAAAATCTTGTCGGCGAGGAAGATCGCCTCGTCGACGTCATGGGTGATCATGAAGGTGGTCTGCCCGGTCTCCAGGCAGATCCGCCGTACCTCGTCCTGCAACGTGCCGCGGGTCAGCGCGTCGAGCGCCGAGAACGGCTCGTCCATCAGCATGATCTTCGGCGTGATCGACAGCGCCCGCGCGATGCCGACGCGCTGCTTCATGCCGCCGGACAGTTCGGACGGATGCTTGTGCTCGGAGCCGGAGAGCCCGACGAGGTCGATGAACTTCTGCGCGTGGGCCTTGACCCGGGCGCGCTCCCATTTGCGCCATTTCGAGCCCACAGCGTAGGCGACATTGCCGAGCACTGTGCGCCACGGCAGCAGCGCATGGCTCTGGAAGATCACGGCGCGGTCGAGGCTGGTGCCCTCGATGCCCTGGCCGTCGACGATGACCGTGCCTTCGCTCGGCTCGTCGAGGCCGGCGAGGATGTTGAGCACCGTGGTCTTGCCGCAGCCGGAATGGCCGATCACGCAACCGAATTCGCCGCGCGCCATCGACAGCCAGAAATCCTCGAACACCGCCGTGGTGCCACCGCCCGCGGCGGGATAGCGCCGCGCGATGCCCTCGATGGAAATGAACTTGTCGGTCATCGCTACTCCGGAAACGTCACCATGCGCGTGAACCGCGCCAGAACCTGGTCGAGCAGCATGCCGACGAGGCCGATCAGCAGGATCGCGATGATCACATTGGTGATCGACAGATTGTTCCACTCGTTCCAGACGAAGTAGCCGATGCCGGTGCCGCCGACGAGCATCTCGGCAGCGACGATCACGAGCCAGGCAATCCCGATCGAGATCCGCATCCCCGTCAGGATGGTCGGCGCTGCCGCCGGCAGGATCACGGTGAAGGCACGCCTGATGGTGCCGACCTCGAGCGTACGTGCGACGTTGATCCACTCCTTGCGCACGCCGGCAACGCCGAACGCGGTGTTGAGCAGCATCGGCCACACCGAGCAGATGAAGATCACGAAGATCGCCGAGATCGAGGAATCCTTGATGGTGTAGAGCGCCAGCGGCATCCAGGCCAGCGGCGAGATCGGCTTCAGCACCTGGATGAACGGATCGAGCGCCCTGCTGATCAGGGGCGACATCCCGATCATGAAGCCGAGCGGGATCGCGACCAAGACCGCGATCAGATAGCCGAGCCCAACGCGCCCGATCGAGTAACCAAGCTGGATGCCGAGGCCCTTGTCGTTCGGCCCGTTGTCATAGAACGGCCGCTTCAGGTGCTCCCACAGCTTGGCCCCGACATCGAGCGGACCCGGCATCGCGGATTTGCCCTGGGTCGCGGTCAGCCCCATCAGCTTGGCGTATTCCGGACTCATGTTTGCCGCCGCGCCGGAGCCGCGGGTGGCGAGATGCCAGGCGGCGAGGAAGGTCGCGAGCAGCAGGAAGGAGACGATCGCGGCGCGAAGGCGGAGGGACAGCGTCATGCATTAAGCCCCCTCAACCCGTCGTCCCGGCGAAGGCCGGGACCCATACGCGCGGCCCTTCGGTGAGGCACGCGGGGAGACACTGTGCACGAACACCGACAGTCGTGGTTATGGGTCCCGGCCTTCGCCGGGATAACGATAAGGAAATAACCCCTCGCCTCACGACGATTTCCTGATCTTGAAGCTGGCGAGGTAATCATCGGGTGCCGCCGGATCGAAACTCTTGCCCATCACCGAGAATGATTTGTAGGCACTTGCAGGCGGGGTCAGCCCCATCTCGGCCATCACTTTCTTGGTGTCGGTGGCGAGATAGACCTGTTCGGCGACCGCCTTGTAATCGACATCACCCTTGATCTGGCCCCACCGCTTCATCTGGGTCAGCATCCACACAGCGAAGGACTGCCAGGGGAATGGATCGAAATCGACCCGCTTCGGATCGGTCTTCACTCCGCCGAGGCCGTCGGCATAGGTGCCGGTCAGGACCTGCTCCAGCACCGTGACCGGTGCGTTGATGTAGTTGGCCGGCGCAATCGCTTCCGCGATCTGCTTGCGGTTTTCGGCCTTCGCGGCATAGCCGGTGGCGTCGACGATGGCGCGGGTCAGCGCCGCAAAGGAATTCGGCGCAGTCGTGATGAACTCGCGGCTCGCGGCGAAGCTGCAACAGGGATGGCCGTCCCAGATCTCCTTCGACAGGATGTGCAGGAAGCCGGCGCCGTCATAGATCGCACGCTGGCAGATATTGTCCGGCGCAAGGAAGCCATCGATATTGTCGGCACGCAGATTGGCGACCATCTCCGGCGGTGGCACCGAGCGGAGTTGCACGTCGGTATCCGGATCGAGCCCGTGCTCGGCGAGATAATAGCGCAGCAGGTAATTGTGCATCGAATAGTCGAACGGGATGGCGAACTTCATGCCCTTCCAATCCTTGGGGTCACGCCGATCCTTGTGCTTCATCGCCAGCGTGATGCCCTGCCCGTTGATGTTCTCGATCGCGGGCACCGTGAACGGGATGGCATTGGCCCCCAAGCCAAGCGAGATCGCGATCGGCATCGGCGCCAGCATGTGGGCGGCGTCGTATTCCCTGTTGATGGTCTTGTCGCGGATCACGGCCCAGCCGGCGGTCTTCACCACCTCGACGTTCAGTCCTTGCTTGGCATAGAAGCCGAGCGGCGCCGCCATGATGATCGGGGTCGCGCAAGTGATCGGGATGAAGCCGACCTTGAGGTCCTTCTTCTCCGGCGGGCCCGCGTCGGCGAATGCTTCGGTCGCGGTCTTGAGCGGGAAGAATTGCGACAGCGCGGCGAGCGCGGTCGCGGCCCCAACCGATTTCAGGAAGGCGCGGCGCGCAACGTCTTGCGGAAACATCGCCCGCACCACCGCGGAGGCGACGATGCCCTCATAGCGTTTCTCTTCACTCTCGACAGGCTCGCAGCGCAGCGTGCGCGCTGCGTGATCGTGCTCGGCGGCCGAGCGATGCAGCCCGCAGGCGCAGCCCGATCGCGTCAGCGCGTGGTCGGCGTCGAAGGGATCATCGAAAGTAGACATGCTGCGCCCCATTGTCGCACCGAAACGCAGAGAGCTCCGCGATCCGGTTCATTGATCGGTGTCCGGCCGCGTTTTGCGCCGCCGGACACCGACAAACATGCAGGTTCTATGCCGCCTTGCCGGTCACGACGGCCGCGGTCGGCAAGCCTTCGTCGATCGGCAGCGCCGGGTCGCGCGACCACTCGTTCCAGGAGCCGAAGTACATCCGCACGTCCTTCACGCCGGCGTTCTTCAGCGCGAGGAAGGTGTTGGAGGCGCGCGCACCCTTGAAGCAGTAGAGATAGACCGGCGTGGTCTGTGAGATGCCGACGGTGGCGCATTCGGCGAGGATCTCGTCCTTCGACTTGAAGCGCGGACCCTCGCCGGTCGGCTTCATCATGCGGTACCATTCGAGCCACACCGCGCCCGGGATGCGGCCTTTGCGCGGGCAGAAATCCTTCCCATACGGAGACGAGCTTTCGCCGATCCACTCATCGACGTCGCGTACGTCGAGGATCGCGACGCCCGGTTTGTCGAGCGCCGCCAGCATCGCCTTGGCGTCGATCATGATGTCGCCGGCCTCCGGCACGATCGCGAACGCCGCCTTCACCGGCACCGTGACGTCGGTGGTGACTGGCAGATCCACCGCCTTCCAGGCATCGAAGCCGCCATGCAGCACCTTGATCTTGGGATAGCCCAGCATGGTCAGCAGATAATAGCCGCGGCAGGACTGGCCGAAGCCGGAATTCATCGATTGCTCGTAGATCACGGCGGTCTCCTTGCCGGAGAGACCCGCGGCGCCGAACGCATCGGCGAACTTGGTCTTCAGCTCATGGATGCCTTCCGGCGTCGAGGTCGCAAGGAACGTGAAGACGTCATGCACGTTGACGGCGCCCGGCAGGTGGCCCGCGGCATAGGCATCCGGATTCCGGGTGTCGATGATGACACACGGTTCTTTCTTGACGAGCTCGGCAAGTTCGCCGGCGGTGATCAGAACGTCCGTCATGGCAGCCTCTCCTGTTGCGTGGTTGCTAGTCTTGGTGGTCCCGAACTTGTTTGCGCATCATCTCAGCGCCGGTCCGCACTTTTCCGGATCATGCTTCAGCCGTCCGCCAGCATCTTGCGCAGTTGCTTGGTGGCGGGCGTGACGATGGCGACGAAATAGGCTTCGCGCAGCCGGCGCTGGGCGCGGTGGCTCATCAGGTAGCCGCGCGCTCCGCAATGAAGCATCGCGGCATTCGCGACCGCGACGCTGGCGTCCCCGATGCGCAGGCGGAGCGCGACCACGCGGCGCCAGTAGCTGTCGTCTTCATTGTAGGGATCGCGCGCCAGCATCATCGTCTCCTTCTCGAACTCGGCGTAGAGTTCGCGGAATTGCAGCGGCTGCTGCGGCAGATAGCGGTTGACGTGGCCGAGCGGCGCGTGGACCTCGTCCATGATGTTGATGCAGTCCTTCATCAGTCCGAGGCCCATGCCGGCCTGTAGCAGGATGAAGCCGGCGCGGATCTTCTTGACGAAGGCTGCGGCGGGGTCGGCCAGAACCAGTTCGTCCGGCACGAAGGCGTCGCGGAACTGGACGCCGTAGGTGCCGGTGCCGTCCATCGCGAGGAACGGTTTGCACGGCGTCAGCGTGATCGCGGGATCCGAGCAGTCCGCGAGAAACATCACGGTGCCGCCGGGCTTGCTCTGACCGTCCTCGTCCTCGCGCTCGAAGATGGTGCCAAAGTAATGGTCGGGGCCGAGATTCGACACCCAGGGCAGCGCGCCGCGCACGATGTAGCCGCCATCGACCTTGCGTCCCTTGAGCTTCAGCCGTTCGATGCCGAAGAAGCTCTTCATCGGGTTGGACAGCCCGGTGCCGCCGAGCACCCGCCCGCTGGAGAAGCCATCGCCGAACCGCGCGGCGAGCTTCATGTTGGTGGAGTTCGCGGCGTACCAGACCAGCGTGTTCTGGCACCAGGCCATGAAGGCGGTGGCGCCGCAGACCTCGCCGATCGCGGCCATCGCCTGGATCGCGCAGCGCAAATCGGCTGGCCCTTCCTGCGGCACGTGGCTGCTCCAGGCGCCCACGCCGCCGACGCGACGCAGGAATTCGGCCGGGTAGACGGAGCCGGCATCGATTGCAGATGCAAGCGGTGCCAGCTCGTGACGGGCGAGGCGCGCAACCTCGTCCGCAATGGTCGGTGCGGGATCTTGAGCTGCGACCCGCGATAAAGCCAGTGAACCCATGGATGGTCTCCGCACCTTGAATTGCCGGTCGCGCGCCTAAGCGCTGACCTCGAGATTGACGGGTCGGGTGAAGGTGTTGGCGACCGGCGACCACTTCTTCACATGCGCCACCAGCGCATCGATCTCGTGCTGCGGCACGCCCTCGCATTCCATGTCGACCTTGACGCGGACGTCGGTGAAGCCGACCGGCTTCTCGCTGACGTCGCCGGTGCCCCACACCGCGGTGATGTTGAGGTCGCCCTCGAGCTCGAGCTCAAGCTTGTTGACGGTCCAGCCGCGATGCACGGCGTTGGCATGCAGGCCGACCGCGAGACAGGAGCCGAGCGCGGCGAGCGAGGCTTCGGACGGATTGGGCGCGGTGTCGTCGCCGAGCAGCCCGGGCGGCTCGTCGACGATATAGGGCGCGAGGTTGCGGATGTAGTTGGCGTGCCGGAACTTGCCCTCGGCCACCGTCTTGCACTTCAAGGTCTTGATCACCTTCGGGTTGGCCTTGCCGTTGGCAATCAGCTGCTCGAGCCCGCCTTTGTCGATCGGCGCGAGGCAGCCGGTCAGAGCGGTTTTCTGGGCGACAGCGGTCATCAGTTTTCTCCCTGGGAGCGATGGAAATGGTCAGGATACCGAACGGTCTGTTTCCTGCACGAAGCATGCCAGATCCAGCCCAGATCAAAAGGCGAAATCCCGCAGGCGCTTAGGCGACGCTGCCCGCTGATTGATCAGGGGGTTGGTGCTCAATCGCCAAGCAAATGCCGCGGGCTGGCGATTATTTTCAGCGCATGGACCGCGCAATAAGATGCGACTTGATGATTTCGCCGCGCTCCGATTTACTGCCGCGCATGGCCAAATCGCTTGCGAAGAAAAAACCTGCCGCGGCCTTCGCCGCCGGCGACGACGAATCCGCGCGCGGGCGCCTGCTCAATGCGGCGACCCGGCTGTTCTGCAAGAACGGCATCAACGCCACCGGCATCGATGCGATCATCGACGAGGCGGGAACCGCCAAGACCACGCTCTATAAATTGTTCGGCTCGAAGACCAACCTCGTGCATGCCGTGCTGGAGAGCGAAGGCCGGCAGTGGCGCGAATGGTTCATCGGCGCGATCGAGGCCGGCGGCGGCGATCCGCAGACCAAGCTGTCGCGGATCTTCCCTGCCTTGAAGATTTGGTTCGCCGAGGAGCGCTTCTACGGCTGCCCGTTCATCAACGCGGTCGCCGAGCACGACAAGGACGCCAAACAGTTCCGCAACATCGCGCTGAAGCACAAGAAGGTGGTGCTGGCGCATATCGAGAAGCTCGCCGCCGAGATGGGCGCCACCGAGCCCGCCGTGCTGGCGCATCAGCTCGCGCTGTTGATCGACGGCGCGATCGTCGCCGCCATGGTGTCATGCGATCCCGCTGTCGCCGACACCGCGGGCCTTGCCGCCGGCAATTTGTTCGCGCCGGCGAAGGTGAAGAAGGCGAAGCGCGCGGCCGAGCAGCTCGTCGCGGTCTAGGCCGCCGACCGCTTCTCCACGGTCGCGATGCCGCGCAGCAGGCGCCCGAGCAGGTCGGAGCCGGTGATGATGCGCTTCTGCCCGCTCCACACCAGGATCAAATCGTGCTCGATGACGTCATCGCCGGGCGTTTCCGGCACCACCTTCATCAGCCCGATGACGTCGCCGAGCCGCGCCTTGCTGTCGCGCACGATGATCGGCCGGTGCCAATAGGCGGTCGGATCGCTCTCGAGCTGGTTGAACAGCGCATCGCGCAGGAAGTGATGGGCATCGAGCACGAACACCGGCTCGCCGGAGAGATCGGTCACGATCACCCACTTCATCCCCGACGCATCGATCCGGCGCAGGAACGGATCGTCGGGGACGCGGTCGAATCTCGGCAGCACGCAGCGCTGATTGGCAAGCGGCAGGCTCAGGATGCTGGCGGGATCGATCACTTCGCCCTCGTCGCAGACCGAGATGTCGTCGAGGTCGAGGAAGTTCTGCGCACCGACCGCCTCCACCTTGCTGATGTCACCGCCGTCAACGACGTGGCGGGCGATCATCTGCCGGATGTCCTGCTCGCGCAGATAGGTGATGCCTTCCGAGCCGAGCCACCAGTCGAGCACCATCGCCGTCGGCTTCGCCAGTGGAAACAGCACGACGCGATAGAAGTTCAGGAACGGCAGAAACCGCGCGGTCATCGCCAGCGCGTTGCGCGAGAAGTAGGCCTGCGGGAAGATCTCGCCGAGCAAGGTGATGGCGAAGGCCGAGAACAGGAACGCGCCGACGCCGGCGAGCACCGAATCCGACAGCAGCGTCAGCAGCACGTTGGTGGTGACATTGCCCCAGATGATCGTCGCCAGGATCTGGTTCGAGCTCCGGCGAAGCTCGAGCACGCGCGCGGCATTGGCGTTGCCGCTGTCCGCCTCGATCTGAAGCCGCAGCAGGCTGAGGCTGAAAACCGCGAGATTGAGGCCGGCGAACAATGCCGATTGCAGGATGCAGGCGGCGATCCCGATCCAGGTCGCGATGATCTCAAGAGTGGCCACGGATGCCCCTGCTCGCTGTTGCGGCGTTTCGTCGCCATCACAGTCGACCGAGGTGACAGCAGAATGACCGCGCCGTGATCTCTCTGGCCATCATCCGAACGGCGCGCCCTGCTCCACCATGAGACCAGCGGCGGCATCGACGATGTCAGGCATCGACATCAAATGGCAGGTCGCCGATCCGACGCGCCCAGCGCGGACCAGCCCTTGCCGGAGCAGTGCCTGGCCGATCTCCGGAAAGTCATCGGGGTAACCGGCCGCGACCTCGAAGCGAACCCAGCGCCGCTGCCCGTCGACCGTCATGGCGGAGCCTTCCGCGATCCTCGGCAGTGCCGGCCAGGCCTTCAGCTCGGACAAATGCAGCGCCGTGCAGGCGTCGAAGCCGGCTCCGAGCAGCAGAATGCGCGCGGCCGATCGGTGGAGAACTCCCAGCGGTCCATCGTCACCGAACGGCTCGCCGAGCGACTGCCGCGCCGTGATCCGCTCCGCATCGGGACCGAGAGCCGCGAAGGAGCAGGATGGATGCAGGCTGCGCCGCGCACCCGGCCAGCTCCGGAACAATTCGGCGACGGCGCCCATGTCGCGGGTCGGCGTGGTGCGCGGATCGAACGGCGGCTGGCTTGCCCGGATGATCTCGACCCAGTTTTG
Source organism: Bradyrhizobium sp. UBA2491 (assembly GCF_002341725.1). Lineage (NCBI taxonomy): Bacteria > Pseudomonadati > Pseudomonadota > Alphaproteobacteria > Hyphomicrobiales > Nitrobacteraceae > Bradyrhizobium > Bradyrhizobium sp. UBA2491. The sequence goes on along the minus strand of NZ_DDOP01000041.1, from coordinate 57,085 downwards.
CGGAACGGCCGGCGCCCGCCAGTTCGCGGGATCGCTGAGCTGCGAGGACTGCGCGGGCATCACCAGCGTGCCGGTGTCGGTGACCGCGTCGAGCAAGGCGCGCACCACCGCCTCCGCGCCGCCCGCGACCCAGCCGAGCGCGCTCATCGCGCAATGCACCAGCAGCGTATCGCCCGGCATCACGCCGAGCAGCCGCAGGTCACCGGCGAGGCTGTGCTGGGTGCGCGGCTCGGCGGTCGCGGTGACGATGGCATGCTCGGTCATCTTGATTGTTCCCGCGATTGTCACAGACACCGGATTTGCGCGATCAGCCGTCGTCGCGACATCGGCATCGGACCATACTGCATCCCGCCGGCACGGCCACGGCATTGACGCCGCGCAGCGATGCAAGGGCGCGCCAATTTGGCGCATCCGCGCGGTTTACTTCTCGTCAAGCACGCCGTGTGATCGGCGTCGTCCTTAAAGACCTGTTAGCCCCGCTGGGGTCAGTTGCCACGTGAAAATACGGGGCAAGAACAATGCAGTCCGAAGCAGGACAATACAGCCAGCCGCGCTGGGGCGTGACGCGCTGGCTTGCCGATGCCGGGCCGGGCGTGCCCGACGACATCCGCCAGGCGCTGATCGCGGATCTCTACGGCTCGCTGCCGGTGTTCGCCGCCGGCGCAGTCAACACGGTCGCGGTCGCGGCTGTGATCGCGACGCACGAGCCGACCGCGCCGTTCATTACCTGGCTTGCGCTCGAAATCGTGATCTGCCTGTCGCGCCTGACGGTGCTTGTCATTGCGCATCGCGCGGCGCGCGAACGGCGGCCGACGCCGACCGACCTGCACCTCGTGCTCGCGGTCGCGTGGAGCGCAAGCGTCGGCTTCGGTATCCTGATCAGCCTCGCCAGCGGCGACTGGGTGGTCGCGATGCTGGCCTCGCTGTCGGCGGCGGCCATGGTCGGCGGCATCTGCTTCCGCAATTTTAGCGCCCCTCGCCTCGCCGGCACCATGATCCTGCTCAGCCTCGGCCCGATCGTCCCGGGCGCAGCCCTCGCCGGCGAGCCGCTGCTGTTCATCGTCTTCATGCAGGTGCCGCTGTATCTCACGGCGATGACGGTCGCGGCCTTCCGCCTCAACAAGATGCTGGTCGCCACCATGCGCGCCGAGCGTGAGAACGGCCATCTCGCCCATCACGACACGCTGACCGGCCTGCGCAATCGCGCCGGCTTCGTCGCCGCACTGAACGCCAAGCTGACGGCATCCGCCGGCGTGGCGAAGCCGTTCGCGTTGTTGTTCTTCGATCTCGACAATTTCAAGCCGGTCAACGACACCTATGGCCACGCCGCCGGCGACCAGGTGCTGATGCTGACCGCGGAGCGGCTGCGGCGCGCGCTGCCCGAGACCGCGGTGATCGCGCGGCTCGGTGGCGACGAATTCGTCGTGCTGGTCAACGGCGTCACGGCGGACCAGGCGCTCACGGTCGGTCAGCGCATCATCCAGACCGTTACCATGCCCTATCAGCTCGCTGGCGGTATCTCGGCCCAGGTCGGCGTCAGCGTCGGCATCGCGGTGTCGCCGGAGCACGGCACCGAGGCCGAGCAGCTGCTGGCAGCCGCCGACGCCGCGCTGTACGAAGCGAAATCCGAGGGCAAGGCGCGCTGTCGGATGGCCACCGTCGCGACCAACGTCGCCGCGTTGCGCCGCCTCACGCAGCGCAGTCCGGCACCCGCCGCCGATCGCGGCGCCGCCTGACCACCGCTTCGCATTTTTCCGGATCATGCCCTACAGATCGAAATTCGTCGGCAGCATCACGACGTCGCGGATGGTCATGCCGCGCGGCCGGGTCAGCATGAACAGCACGACCTCGGCGACTTCGCTGGCTTCCAGCAGGCTGCCCGACGCCTTGGCTTCCGCGAGCTTCTCCGCCGGCCAGTCGGCGAGCAGCGCGCTGATCACCGGCCCAGGCGAGATCGCGCCGACGCGGATGCCGTGCTTGAACACCTGGCGCCGCACCGTCTGCACGAAGCAGTTGATCGCCCATTTCGACGACGCATAGACCGGCTCCCACGGCGTCGGGAAATGCGCGGCGAGCGAGCTGGTGACGATGATGTCGCCGGTCCCCCGCGCGATCATGTGCGGCAGCACGTCGTGGACGTTCTTCATCACGACGTTGACGTTGAGGTTCAGCATCCGGTCGATCGCGCCGGTATCGGCATCGACGAGGTCGCCGCCGACATAAATGCCGGCATTGGCATGCAGGATGTCGAGCTGGCCGGCCTTCGCGAGCACCTGCGGCAACAGCGTTGCGCAGGCGGTGGGATCGAGCAGGTCGATGACCAGCGGGATCACGGCCTCGCCATGCCTATTGGCGAGCGCCTCGAGCGCTGCGGCGTCGCGGTCGACCATCACCACCCGCGCGCCGGCCGCCAGCATCACCTCCGCGCTCGCCAATCCGATGCCCGACGCCGCGCCGGTCACCGCCGCGACCTTGCCTTGCAATTGCTTCGCCATCGTCTCCACCCTGTCAGTCCGTACGGCGGGCATCGCAACACATCACGGTCGCGCTGTCAGCTGCCATGCGATGCGCGGCGGCGCGTGCGTCCCGTTACAGCCGGAGCATCGCCGGCCGCGTGGCAAAACGGCGGCGCAACCATTTCGCCGCCGGCCCGGCCGGCCGCTGCTTGTGCCAGACCACTTCGAGCGCCACCGGATGCGCCCCCTCGTCGAATTCCAGTTCGGGGATTGCGAGCTCCTCGGCGATCGGCGAGCTCGCCATGATGTGCGCCGGGATCAGCGCCCAGCCGACGCCCTGCTTGAGGATCTGCAGGATCACCCAATGGCTCTCGACCCACCACACCTCGGCCGCGACCCGCAGCCGATGCCGCTCGGTGCCCTCGTTGCGTACCGTCACCATGATCTGGCGATGCCGCTTCAGCTCCTCCCAATCCACCCGTCCTTGCGCCAACGGATGGGTCTTGCCGCAGACCAATTGCAGCGGCACCCAACCGATGGTCTTGAAGCCGAGCTCGGACGGCAGGCTCTCCTGCCGCCACATCACGCCGACATCGGCCTTGCCGTCGAGCACGAGCCGGCTGACGTCCTCCATGATCGGAAACAGCAGCTCCAGTTCGACATGCGGAAAGTGCCTGGCGAATTCCGCGAACAGCTCGCCGACCGCGCTCTCCGGATAAAGCTCGTCGATTGCGACCACGAGGCGCTTCTCGACATGCGCCTCGAAGCTGCTGGCAACACCGATCAGGTGCTCGCGCCGATCGAGGATCAGCTTTGCTTCCGGCAACAGTCGCGCCCCCGCTTCGGTCAGCACCGGGTTGCGCCCGGCCCGGTCGAACAGCGCAATGCCGAGGTCGGTCTCGAGGTTCGCCACATGCGTGCTGACGGCCGATTGCGCCTTCTTCAAAAGCCTCGCCGCGCCGGAGAACGAGCCCTGCTCGGCCGCGGCCACGAAGGATTCGAGCTGGTCCATGGACACGGACATCTATCTCTTTTCCAGATACTACCTAACTTTGTAATCCCATAATATCAGATAGAAATCCGGTCACAACGACAAGAAAGGGTTTTCAAATGTCTATGCGTTCCTTCTCCGACCGGATCAGGCACGCAGTCCTGTTCGAACTGATCGGTATCGCCATCTTCACGCCGGCGGCCGCCTGGCTGTTCAATCAGCCGGTCGCCCATATGGGCGTCATCGGCGTCGTCTCGGCGACCGTGGCGACGATCTGGAACTTGCTGTTCAATCTCGGCTTCGACCACGCGCTGGTCCGTTTCACCGGCCGTGTCGCCAAGACGATGCCGATCCGCGTCGCGCACGCGATGCTGTTCGAGGCCGGCCTGATCGTGCTGCTGATCCCGTTCGTCGCCTGGTATCTGGGCGTCTCGCTGTGGGCCGCGCTGATGATGGATATCTCGATCGTCGCGTTCTATCTGGTCTACGCGTTCGTCTTCAACATCGCCTACGACCGGGTGTTTCCGCTGCCCCGGCCCGGTGCGCACGATCGCGCGGCGAGCCGGGCCCTGCCGGCCTGATCGGCTGCGGGATGCGGCGCGGCGTGGATCATCCGATCCGCCGCGCCGCGCCAGACCGGCACCGTCCAATATTCGGAATCCTAGCGCCTCCACACAAGTTCCTTCGCACAGCGCCCATAGACTGGTTTGATCCGGTTTGAGCACTGTGGAATGCTGAGCCGACACGCCCGTCAGAGGCTGCCAAACCGCCAACAAGAAGAAGCGGAGGAATGCAATGACAAGGTCTCGTCCGATCCAGCCAACCCGCCGTCATCTCATCAAGGGCGCCGCCGCCGCGTCGGCCACGCTGCTGCTCGGCAGGCCCGCCATTGCCAAGGGCAAGACCGAGATCGTCATCGGCAACATCGATGCCTATTCGGGACCGGCCGCGGTCTATTCGTCGATCGGCCGCACGCCCGGCGGCTATTTCAAGATGATCAACGAGCAAGGCGGCATCAACGGCCGCATGATCAAGTACATCACCTATGACGACGCCTACAGCCCGGCCAAGACCGTGGAACAGGCGCGCAAGCTGGTCGAGAGCGACGAGATCGACGTGCTGTTCTCGCCGCTCGGCGCGCCGACCAACGCGGCGATCATGAAATACATGAACCAGAAGAAGGTGCCGCACCTGTTCATCGCCTCGGGCGCCACCAAGTTCGGCGACCACAAGAATTTCCCGTACACCATGGGCTTCATGCCCTGCTACCAGATCGAGGGCCGGACCTTCGCGCAACACGTGCTCGCAACCCAGCCCGATGCCAAGATCGGCATCATCTATCAGAACGACGATTTCGGCCGCGACGTCCTCAAGGGCTTCAAGGACGGGCTCGGCGCCAAGACATCGTCGATCGTGGCGGAGCTGTCCTACGAGACGTCGGATCCGACCATCGACAGCCAGGTGGTGCGCTGCAAATCCGCCGGCGCCAACGTGTTCATGAGCATGACCACGCCGAAATTCGCAGCGCAGGGCATCAAGAAGGTCGCCGAGTTGAACTGGCAGCCGACGCATTACATCGGCAACAACGCCTCCTCCGCCGGCTCGACGCTGAAGGCCGCCGGCTTCGACATCTCCAAGGGCATCATCTCGAGCGCCTATATGAAGGACCCGGTCGACGCGGCCTGGGACAGCGACCCCGCCGTGGTGAAATGGCGGGCCTTCCTCGACAAATACGATCCGGCAGCCGCCAAGAACGATATCTATGCGGCGATCGCCTATGTGGTCAGCCAGGTCATGGTTCAGGTGCTCAGGCAGTGCGGTGACGACGTCTCGTCCGATAGCATCATCAGGCAGGCAGCGAACCTCAGGGATGTCGAATCCGATCTGCTGCTGTCGGGTATCAAGGTCAACACCTCGCCGACCGACTACTACCCGCTCGAACAGCTGCAACTGGTGCGCTTCAACGGCGAGCGCTACGAGATCCTCGGGCCGGTGATCGACGGCGGCATATCGAAAGCCTGATCGCGCCCGCGCTGGTCGCTGCGCTATGCGCGGACCAGCGCGGCGCCGGCGATCAGGCATGCGGCACCGAGCAACCGCAGCAGCGTCGCAGGATGCTGCGGTGTGCCGAGCACGCCGAAATGGTCGAAGGCCAGCGAGCAGAGCAACTGGCCGACGACCACCAGGGTCACGACGGTGGCAACGCCGAGACGCGGGATCATGAACACGCTGGTGGCGATGAAGGCCGCGCCGAACAAGCCGCCGGTCCATGCGATCAAGGGTACGCGGGCCGCGGATGCCGAGCTGAACAACGGCTCACGCAAGATCACGAGCACGGCCGCCAGCGCGATCGTTCCGCCGAGATAGCTGACAAAGGCCGACCACCAGGCCGACTGCAAACTCCTCCCGAGATTCGCGTTCAAGAGTTGCTGGAAGCCGACGCTACAGCCGGCGGCAAGGACCAGGAGTGGAGCAAGAACGTTCATGGCGCGCCTGGACGAATTGGAGCCGATGTCATGACATCACGCTAGGCGCGCGGCTCGTATCCTGTCTGGAACGAAATCGACCGTGCTACGTCCGCACGAAGGCCGACCGGTAGGCGGCCGGCGTGGCGCCATAGGCCCTGCGGAACAGCCGGCCGAAATGGCTCTGATCTGCGAAACCAGCCGCATAGGCGACATCGGCGACGGCGCTGCCCTGCTTGAGTTCGGCGCGAGCACTCGCCAGCCGCTGCGCGACGCGATAGGCGGCAGGCGTCATGCCGAACCGCCGCCTGAAAGCCCTGATGAAGCCGTCGGTCGAGTAACCGAGTTGCTTGGCCATCGCGCCGACAGCGAGCTCCTGGTCCAGGACCTGCTGCGACAAGACGAGCGCCGCCGCACTCCGCCCGCCGCGGTCCCCGCCCCTGCGCGCCGATCCGACGGCGTCGATGATCTCACTCGGCGACTGCGCGCGCATGCCGCGGATGATCTGCGGGACCACCACGCCATGCGCGGCCGGATGGTCGGCTGGCACGTAGAGATGCGTCACGACCGCCGCCACGTCGCCGTGGGAGGCATGCGGCAGGCCAGCCGGGATGATCACGATGTCACCGGCAGAGCCACAAAATTCGCCAAGCGGCGTCCGGTACACACGCGATCCGTGGCTGACGGCCGCGACCTGGACTTCGGAATGAAAATGCGCCGCCTGGGAGATCGGCCTGATGGTTTCGAGCCGCCCGATTTCGATGCAGGCTGCGCGCTGATACGGACGATAGTTCCACAATGCGCGCATCGACAACACCAGCGCCAGTTCCAATCGACCGAGAATGGCCAGACCCGGATGTCTGATACCACGTGACGACTTCGGATGGGTGGCGATCTCACACAAATTCCATTCAATGAAAAACGATTCGAGAATTGCATCGAACGGAACCTGTCCCGTCGTGGCTGCACGCGGTGCGAATCTCGAAATACGAATCCGAGCAAACAAGATCGCGCGTTGCGCTCGCTCAGCATCGTGCGCAAGCGCGTCGTCACTGCGACAATTGATCGCGGCAACAGCTCGTATCTCGGCCAACGTCCTGTGTGGAACAGCGTGCAGAGTCTCGCGCTCACGCGCGTTCGACGCACTCCAAACTCATAGCGCTTCACGATGCCGCTTCGATCGCATGCTGCGGATCAGGTCGTTAGATGCCTTCTAATTGTCGCAGCCTTGCTCAGCTGCTTATTCCAGCTCGCACGCAAACTGGGGCGCAGTTCGCGTGAACTGAGTTCTGGGGATCGTATGCTGAACAATTCGAATTTGCCGCGCACACTCGGTGTTGCGTGCGTGTCCGTGCTGTTGACCACCACATCGTCGCAGGCGCAGCAGACCAATCGGCAACAATCGCCGAACTCGGCGGCCTCATCGCTTCCCCCGGTGAACGTATCGGCGCCTGAGAAGCGCGCGGCGTCCGTGCGCCGACAGCCGTCGTCGCGCGCAACACGCGGCGCCGCTTCTCGTCTTGCCGCCAGGCGAGAGAGCATCGTGGCGGCTCCGTCCGCGAGCGTGCCGACGGCCGGCGCGCGTCAGGCCGCATTGCCGGTGCCCTATATCGGCGGCCAAGTTGCACGCGGCGGCCAGCTCGGATTGCTCGGCAACAAGGACTATATGGACACGCCATACAGCCTCACGAGCTATACCGAGAAGACGATCCGCGATCAGCAGGCCACCAGCGTCGCGGAGGTGCTGACCAACTCCGATCCTTCGGTGCGCGCCGCCATCGGTAGCAGCAACCGCTATGACGCGCTCACGATCCGCGGTTTCCGGATCGAGAACAGCGAAATCGCAATGAACGGGATCTACGGCCTCGTCCCTGCCTATCGAATCAATCCCGCGCCGATCGAGCGCATCGAGCTGCTGAAGGGGCCGGCCGCCTTCCTCAACGGAATGGCGCCGCAGGGCAGCATCGGTGGCACGGTGAATGTCGTGACCAAGCGCGCCGCGGAGGACCTTACGCGCCTGACCGCCGGCTACATCTCGGATGGCCGCTTCGGCACGGAACTCGACCTCGCCCGCCGCTACGGCGAGCAGAAGGAATGGGGCGTTCGCTTCAACGGCGGCCTCGACGGCGGCAACACCGCGATCGACCGGCAGGCGGTGCGCAACGGCGTCGGCTCGCTCGGCGTCGATTACCACGGGGAACGTTTCCGCTGGTCCGCCGACATCATCTCCCAGGATGACTGGATGAAAGCTGCCCAGCGCGGCTACACGCCGGTGCCCGGTATCGCGCTGCCGAGCGCGCCCGATCCGCGCATCAACCTGGCGCAGCCGTTCGACTACGCGCGATCGCGAAGCCTGACCGGGCTGACCCGCGCCGAATACGACTTGAGCAACAACGTCACCGTATTCGGCGCGATCGGCGCCAACGAATTCCGCTACGACAAGCGGGAAGACCCGGGCGCGACGATCCTCAACACGGCGGGCGACGCGTTGGGTACGTCGCGCTTCCAGACTGGCAAGTCGGAGGCCGTCTCGGGCGAGGCCGGCGTGCGGGCGCGCTTCGACACCGGTCCCGTCGGCCATGAGGTCGTGGTCAGCGGCAGCGCGCAGAACCGCACCGACTGGCTCGGCCAGACCAATTACGGCACCTACCTTACCAATATCTACAGCCCGACCTTGCTGGCGAACGCCGGCGCGCCGCTGTCGACATTCCCCGAGGGCAAGTCCGACTTCCTCGGGCTGCGCAGCGTCGGCGTCGCCGATACGCTGACGACGATGGGCGGGATGCTTCAGGTCATCGTCGGCGCACGCCAGCAGCAGGTGATCGCGAACGGCTACGCGCCGGTTAGCGGCCTCGAGACCACGCACTACGACCAGAGCGCGACATCGCCGTCGATCGCTCTTGTGGTCAGGCCGATCAAGCAGCTGTCGTTCTATGCGAACTACATCGAGGGCCTGTCGCCTGGACCAACACCGCCGTCGGGCGCGGCGAATACCAACGCGGTGTTTGCGCCGTTCAAAACGCGGCAGGTCGAAGTCGGCACCAAGCTCGATCTCGGAGGCTTCGGTGCGAGCCTTGCAGCGTTCCAGATCAGCCAACCGAGCGGCGTGATCGATCCGATCACCAAGATCTACAGCCTCGACGGCCAGCAGAGGAACCGCGGCATCGAGCTCAACACCTTTGGCGAGGTCGCGCCGGGCGTGCGCGTGCTCGGCGGCGTGACGTGGCTCGATGCCCGGCTGACCGAGACGCAAGGTCATCTCTACGACGGCAATCACGCCATCGGCGCACCCGATCTGCAAGGCAATCTCGGCGTCGAATGGGATACGCCCTTCGTGCCCGGCCTGACCGCGACGGCACGCGCCATCTATACCAGTCGGGCCTATGTCAGCGCCGACAACACCCAGAGCGTGCCGTCCTGGACGACGTTCGACATCGGCGCGCGCTACGCAACCAAGCTCGCCGGACGTCCGACCACGTTCCGCGCCGCACTCACCAACGTGTTCGACAAGCACTACTGGATCGGCAATCCGACCGGCTATGTGATCAGCGGCATGCCGCGGACGCTATGGCTGTCGATGACCGTCGATTTCTGAGCGGAGGCGCGACGCGCACTCGGTTTCGGCCACACCGTCGCGTCACGCAGCGCGCTCAAAATCGTAGGATGGGTAGAGCGCAGCGAAACCCATCGTCGTCCTGGCGAAAGCCAGGACGACGGCGGAGAGGCTTTGCCATATTCACGCTCGTCCGAGCGATGGCGAAGCCTCATCGCCCCTGCTGAAGCCCAGTCTCCAGCCGCGCCAGCTCGCCGTCGAGGTCGCGCTCGACGTCGGCGACCTGCATGTCGACCACGCGGTAGTCGCGTGCCTCGAGCCAGGCGCGGCGATTGGCCCGGTCGGCGACGATGGCATCGCTCTCGTCCGGATTGACCAGTTCGATCGCGATCCGGTGCGCGAAGCAGACGAAATCGGGGATGTGGCGGCCGACCGGGGTCTGGCGCTTGAACTGGCCGGCGAAGCGGCGATCCCGCGTCAGCGCCTGCCACAGGATCCGCTCGGCATCGGTCGGGTTGCGGCGGAGCAGCCGGGCGAGGCCGCGCACCGTGCTGGAATTGTCGGCGACGGCACCGCCCTGGCCCTGCTCGGCAAGCAGCGCCCGCAGCCGGGTCGCCTGGGCGCCGTCGAGCACCCCGCCCTTGGCCGGGCCCTTGCGCCCCTCGGCGATCGCCATCACCACCCCGTGCAGCGTGTGCATGTCCTGCTTGGTCGGGTCCATCCGCGTGAAGATGTTGCGCAGGTTCACCAGCATGGTGTCGCGCTTCTCGGCCGGCCGCAGGAACTCGACCTTGTCGAGCTCGGCGACCAGGTTGTCGAAGAACGCCTGCATCTGGTGCTGGGAAGCGGGCTCGGATCGTTCCGGCATTGCGAACGGCAACACGCCCGCGGTCGAGAGCTTGAACCATTCATAGCCCATCAACAGCACCGCCTGCGCCAGGTTGAGCGAGGCGAAGCCCGGGTTGACCGGATAGGTGATGATGCGGTTGGCGAGCGCGACCTCCTCATTGGTCAGGCCGGAACGCTCCCGTCCGAATAGGATGCCAGCCCCGCCGCCCGATGCGACATGGCGGACGATCTCGGCTGCCGCGCCTTCCGGCCCGACCACCGGCTTGGCCTGGTCATGGGCGCGGGCGGTGGTCGCGAACACCAGCGTGAGGTCGGCGATCGCCTGCTCGACGGTGTCGAACAGTTCGACGGAACCGATGATGTGGTCGGCCCCGGCCGCCGCACGTTGCGCGGCGACATTCGGCCAGCCGTCGCGCGGATTGACGATGCGCATCCGCGTCAGCGCGAAATTGCCCATCGCGCGCGCGGCCATGCCGATGTTCTCGCCAAGCTGCGGCTCGACCAAAATGACGACGGGACCGGCAAGGTCGTGCCCTGCCTTGGTCTTGTCGGTGCCGGACATCTCACTTCACTTTCTGATTCAACGTCTGAAGATTTTGAATCAGCTTCCGAAGCGGCTGATTCAAAATCTATACAGGTCCCCCGAACCAGCTTTTCACCGGTTTTGTGCGAGACCATTTTCCCCAAGCAGATAACAGGGTTAGCGGCGTTTGCGAATCCGCAATCGGAATCCCGGGCGCACGGCGCGAAGGCCGCCGCTTGCGCGCGCTTGGCCTTCGGATAGGCTATCAACCACAACCAAAGCGAAGCTGTAAAGGCACGCTTGAGACGCCGGTTGAACGGCGAGGCACCTTGGGGGGACGACAATGCGGGGCAGATGGACGCTGGCAATTCTGGGCGCGGTCTTGATCGTGGCGGGCGGCCTGCTCGCCCATTTCACACAGACCGCGGGCGGCATCCGGATCGAGGATGTCAGGTTCAAGGGCGCCAAGGGCAACACCATGAGCGCCCTGCTCTACATCCCGCCGAATGCCACGGCGCAGATCCCGGCGCCGGGCATCCTGGCCGTCCACGGCTACATCAATTCGCGCGAGACCCAGGACGGCTTCGCCATCGAGTTCGCCCGCCGCGGCTATGTGGTGCTGGCACTGGACCAGACCGGCCATGGCTACAGCGATCCGCCCTCCTTCGCCAACGGGTTTGGCGGCCCCGACGGGCTGGCCTATCTCCGCAGCCTGCAAATTGTCGACAAGGACAATATCGGGCTCGAGGGCCATTCGATGGGCGGCTGGACCGTGCTGGCCGCGGCGGCCGCGATGCCCAACGACTACAAGTCGATGGTGCTGGAGGGCTCGTCCACCGGCAAGCCGTTCGCTGCCGAGGGCACCACCTCATGGCCGCGCAACACCGCGCTGGTGTTCGCCCAGTATGAGGAATTCCCCGACCTGATGTGGGGCGTTCAGCTCGCCCGCGACGTCACCACGAGCCCTAAGCTCTGGGCGCTGTTCGGCACCCAGGCCGCGGTCGAGCCCGGCAAGGTCTATGGCGATCCGGCGGCTGGCACGGCGCGGGTGCTCTACACCCCCGCGATGACCCATCCAGCCGAACACATCTCGCATGAGGCGATCGGCTACAGCCTCGACTGGTTCGCCAAGACCCTGAAGGGCGGCACCCCGCGTCCGGTCGACGACCAGATCTGGTTCCGCAAGGAGATCGGCACGCTGATCGCCCTGATCGGTTTCGTTGCCCTCGTCATCGGGACGTTCGACGGGCTGCTGGAAGCGCCGATGTTCTCCCGCCTGCGGCTACCGGCGGTTGCCGACGGCACCATGCCGCCACATGAGGCCGCCAAAGGCCGGCGCTGGACCACGGCGTTGATCCTGTCCGCCTTCATCCCGGCGCTGACCTATTATCCGGCCTTCGCGCTCGGCGGCACGCTCGTAACCCCGAGCGCATTCCTGCCACAGGGCATCACCAACCAGATCCTGGTCTGGGCCGTCATCAACCTGCTGATCACGCTGGCCCTGATGCGGTTCGCGCCGAAGCGCGCCAGCCGGGCCGGCCTGGTCGGTCAATCCGTCGTGATCGCGGTAGCCTCGGTCGCGGTGGGTTACGCCGCGCTCTGGCTGGCCGACCTCGCCTTCAAGATCGACTTCAGGTTCTGGATCGTCGCACTCAAATTGATGAGCGCGAAGCAATTCCTCATCTTCCTGATCTATCTGATTCCGTTCACGGCGTTTTTCGTCGTGGCGCTGCACGTGCTGCACCGGAATTTCTCGACCATGGGCGCGCCGCGCGCGGGGCTCTATCTGACCAACATCCTGGCGCTGACGCTCGGGTTCATCGTGCTGCTGGTGCTGCAATACGGCACGCTTTGGCTGACAGGAAAGCTGTTCAACCCGGTGCCGGACCCCGGATTCGTGCCGCTCTCGACCATCGTGGCGATCCAGTTCGTGCCGCTGCTGGCGATCGTCGCCGTGATCGCGACCTTCACCTGGCGGCGCACGGGATCGAGCCTGCCGGGGGCCCTGATCGCCGGCCTGTTCGTGACCTGGTACGTCGTCGCTGGGACCGCCACGCAGGTCCCGTTTTAGCTGAAAAGATGGGCTTAAAGTGCATACCCCCTCCGCTTCCGCCCGCCCCCGGGCGGTGCTATAGCGCAGGCGTATTCCACCATCCCGCCGTCAAAAGCGCGCTGTTCCCAAGAGGGCCTCTCCGTCATGGCAAAAATCAAGGTATCCAATCCCGTCGTCGAGCTCGATGGCGACGAGATGACCCGGATCATCTGGCAGTACATCAAGGACAAGCTGATCAACCCGTTCCTGGATGTCGAACTGCTCTACTTCGATCTGGGCATGGAATACCGCGATGAGACCAACGACCAGGTCACCATCGACGCCGCCGAAGCCATCAAGAAGGTCGGCGTCGGCGTCAAATGCGCCACCATCACCCCCGACGAGGCCCGGGTGAAGGAGTTCGGCCTGAAGCAGATGTGGAAGTCGCCGAACGGCACCATCCGCAACATCCTCGGCGGCGTGATCTTCCGCGAGCCGATCATCTGCAAGAACGTGCCGCGCCTGGTTCCCGGCTGGACCAAGCCGATCATCATCGGCCGCCACGCCTATGGCGACCAGTACCGCGCCACCGACATCAAGTTCCCGGGCAAGGGCACGCTGTCGCTGAAGTTCGTCGGCGAGGACGGCACCGTGATCGAGCGCGAAGTGTTCAAGGCGCCCGGCGCCGGCGTCGCGATGGAGATGTACAATCTCGACGACTCCATCATCGATTTCGCCCGCGCATCGCTGAACTACGGCCTGCTGCGCAACTACCCGGTCTATCTCTCGACCAAGAACACCATCCTCAAGGTCTATGACGGCCGCTTCAAGGACATCTTCCAGGACGTCTACGACCGCGAATTCAAGAAGGAATTCGAGGCCAAGGGCCTGACCTACGAGCACCGCCTGATCGACGACATGGTCGCCTCGGCGTTGAAATGGTCCGGCGGCTATGTCTGGGCCTGCAAGAACTACGACGGCGACGTGCAGTCCGACACTGTGGCCCAGGGCTACGGCTCGCTCGGCCTGATGACCTCGGTGCTGCTCACCCCGGACGGCAAGACGGTGGAAGCCGAAGCCGCGCACGGCACGGTGACCCGACACTACCGCGAGCACCAGAAGGGCAAGGAGACCTCGACCAATTCGATCGCGTCGATCTTCGCCTGGACCCGTGGTCTCGCCCACCGCGCCAAGCTCGACAACAATCCGGAACTCGCCAAATTCGCGACCACGCTGGAGAAGGTCTGCGTCTCGACCGTCGAAGAGGGCTACATGACCAAGGACCTCGCGCTCCTGGTCGGCGCCGACCAGCGCTGGCTCTCGACCACCGGATTCCTCGACAAGGTATCCGACAACCTCGTGAAGGCGATGGCCGGCTAAGCCCGCCGTTTCCGGACGATCTCGACGAGCGTGACCATGGCCCTACTCAAAGCCGTGACGATCGCCTCGTTGCTCGCAACGGGATCGGCGGCCTGGGCCGCCGATACCCTGCCCGACGCCGTGGCGGCGCCGGGCGAGACCGCAGTGCTGTCAGTCCACGCCGAAGGCCTGCAAGTCTATGAGTGCAAGCCGGTCACCGACGGCAAGCTCGCCTGGTCGTTTCGCGAACCGATCGCGACCCTGATCGCCGACGGCCGAACCATCGGACGGCACTATGCCGGACCGAACTGGGAGCATGTCGACGGCAGCGCCATCACCGGACGCACCACCGGTACAGCGCCGGGTGTGGCGCCCTCCGACATTCCCTGGCTGAAGCTTGCGGTGATCTCCCGTCGCGGCGAAGGCGTGCTCACCGGCATCTCGACCGTGCAGCGGATCAACACCGCGGGCGGCGAGCTCAGCGGCGCCTGCGACAAAGCGGGCGCGCTGAGGAGCGCGCCCTACTCGGCCGATTACGTCTTCCTTCGCAAGGACTGAGGTCAGCGCCGATCAGGCGCCAGCCATCGCTTGCTCGATCGCCGACAGCGCGGCATCGGCCTTGGCGCCGTCGGGGCCGCCGGCCTGCGCCATGTCGGGCCGGCCGCCGCCGCCCTTGCCGCCGAGCACCTCGGAGCCCTTGCGCACCAGTTCGACCGCATTGAAGCGCGAGGTCAGGTCCGCTGTGACGCCCACCACGATGCCGGCCTTGCCGTCCTCGGTGACGCCGACGATCGCGACCACGCCGGAGCCGATCTGCTTCTTGCCGTCATCGACCAGGCTCTTCAGATCCTTGGTCTCGACGCCCTCGACCGCGCGCGCGAGCAGCTTGACATTGCCGACCTCGCGAACGCCGGAGGCGGCGCCGTTCGATGCACCGCCGCCGCCCATCGCGAGCTTCTTGCGGGCATCCGAGAGGTCGCGCTCGAGCTTCTTGCGTTCCTCCATCAGCGCGGCGATGCGCGCCGGCACGTCCTCCACCGTGGTGCGCAGCTCCTGCGCCGCGGTCTTGGCCAGCACCATCGTATCGTTGGCGTGCTTGCGCGCGTGGCGCCCGGTCAGTGCCTCGATGCGGCGGACGCCGGACGCCACCGCGCTCTCGCTGGTCACCGAGATCAGGCCGATGTCGCCGGTGCGGCGGACATGGGTGCCGCCGCACAGTTCGACCGACCAGCCAAGTGCATTCTGGCCGTGCTCGCGGGCGCTCTTGCCCATCGAGACGACGCGGACCTCGTCGCCATATTTTTCGCCGAACAGCGCGCGCGCCCCGGCCTCGCGGGCGTCGTCGACACCCATGATGCGGGTGGTGACCTCGTCATTCTCCAGCACGACGTCGTTGGCGATGTCCTCGACCCGGGCGAGCTCTTCCGCCGTGATCGGCTTCGGATGCACGAAATCGAACCGCAGGCGATCGGGCGCGACCAGCGAGCCGCGCTGTGCGATGTGATCGCCGAGCACCTGGCGCAGCGCCTCGTGCAGCAGATGGGTCGCCGAGTGATTGGCGCGGATCGACGAACGCCTGGCGTGATCGACCTCGAGTTGCAGAGCGGTGCCGACGTTCAGCGTGCCCTGCTCCACGGTACCGACATGCACGAACAGATCGCCGGCCTTCTTCTGCATGTCGGTGACGCGGAATTTGACACCCTCGCCCGTCAGCACGCCGATATCGCCGACCTGGCCACCCGACTCGGCGTAGAACGGGGTCTGGTTCAGCACGATCGCGCCGCTCTCGCCGGCCTTGAGGCCATCGACCTCGGCGCCGTCCTTGACCAGCGCCGTCACCACGCCTTCCGCGCTCTCGGTCTCGTAGCCGAGGAATTCGGTCGCGCCGAGCTTCTCGCGCAACGGGAACCAGATCGCCTCGGTCGCCGCCTCACCGGAGCCTGCCCAGGAGGCGCGCGCCTTCTCGCGCTGGCGGTTCATCGCGTCGGTGAATGATGCCTGGTCGACGCTGATGCCGCGCGACTTCAGCGCGTCCTGCGTCAGGTCGAGCGGGAAGCCGTAGGTGTCGTACAGCGTGAACGCGGTGTCGCCGTCGAACATATCGCCCTTCTTGAGGCCGGCGCTCTTCTCATCCAGAATCGAAAGACCGCGCACCAGCGTCTTGCGGAAGCGCGTCTCCTCCAGTTGCAGCGTTTCCTCGATCAGCTTCTCCGCGCGCACCAGGTCGGGATAGGCCTGGCCCATCTCGCGGACCAGCGCCCAGACCAGGCGATGCATCAGCGGCTCGCTTGCGCCGAGCAACTGCGCATGGCGCATCGCGCGGCGCATGATCCGGCGCAGCACGTAGCCGCGGCCCTCGTTCGACGGCAGCACGCCGTCGGCGATCAGGAACGCCGACGAGCGCAGATGGTCGGCGATCACCCGGTACGACGCCACGTTCTGCTCGTTCGGCCCATGGCCGAGGGCCGACGCGGTCGCGTCGATCAAATGGCGGAACAGATCGGTCTCGAACACACTCTCGACGCCCTGCAGGATGCAGGCCATGCGCTCCAGCCCCATGCCGGTGTCGATCGAGGGACGCGGCAGCGCCACGCGCTCCTCCTTCGTCACCTGCTCGTACTGCATGAACACCAGGTTCCAGAATTCGAGGAAGCGATCGCCGTCCTCCTCCGGGCTGCCCGGAGGTCCGCCCCAGATGTGCTCACCGCGGTCGATGAAAATCTCGGAGCACGGACCGCACGGGCCGGTGTCGCCCATCGCCCAGAAATTGTCCGAGGTCGCGATGCGGATGATGCGGTCGTCCGAGAAGCCCGCGATCTTCTTCCAGTAGCCGGCCGCCTCGTCGTCGGTGTGGTAGACGGTGACGAGCAGCTTGTCTTTCTTGAGCCCGAAATCCTTGGTGATCAGGTTCCAGGCGAGTTCGATCGCGCGCTCCTTGAAGTAATCGCCGAACGAGAAGTTGCCGAGCATCTCGAAGAAGGTGAGATGGCGCGCGGTGTAGCCGACATTGTCGAGATCGTTGTGCTTGCCGCCGGCACGTACGCATTTCTGCGACGTCGTGGCGCGCTGATAGCCGCGCTTCTCGACGCCGGTGAAGACGTTCTTGAACTGCACCATGCCGGCATTGGTGAACATCAGGGTCGGGTCGTTGCGCGGAACCAGCGGCGACGACGCCACGATCTCGTGGCCGTTCTCCTTGAAGAAGTTCAGAAATGTCGACCTGATGTCGTTGACGCTGCTCATGTTCATCCAATCGGAAAAAGGGGCCGGCCAGCCGCAAAGAGGCGTCATTTTCCGGCCGAACGCTTTTAGACATTGCCAGCTGCGGTGTCCAGAAACTGTGCAGGCGGATCATGGGCTTGCCGCGACAGCACAAAGCCCATTGGATAGTTGTTGCAGCTGCGTTGACAGTCTTGGTGGCGCCGTGTTTTCTACCTACCTCTAACCCGTCACGTCGGGAGAGACCGGCCTTACCGCCGGCGCCGAAGGAGCAACCGCCCCGGAAACTCTCAGGCAAAAGGACCGCGTGACGTCTGACATCTGGAAAGAGGCGCTGGGGTTCTCCCCGATGCGTCCGCCGACGGGATAATACTCTCAGGCACAGCGACAGATGGGGCTTTCTGCTGGTTTCTCAAGGGGAAATGGGTCCCCGCGGGAACCGCGAGGGCCCTGTGATGCTTGTGCGCGAAACTTCCCCGCTGAAACAGACCCCGCTGCACGCGCTGCATCTGGCACGCGGCGCCAAGATGGTGCCGTTCGCCGGCTACGACATGCCGGTGCAATACACGGCCGGCGTGCTGAAGGAGCATCTGCACACCCGCAAGGATGCCGGCCTGTTCGACGTCTCCCACATGGGACAGCTCGTGCTGAAGGCCAGATCCGGCAAGGTCGGCGACGCCGCGCTGGCGCTGGAAAAACTGGTGCCGCAGGACATTGTCGGCATCGCGCCGGGACGGCAGCGCTACGCGCAATTCACCAATCACGACGGCGGCCTGCTCGACGACCTGATGGTCGCGAATTTCGGCGATCATTTGTTCCTGGTGGTCAATGCCGCCTGCAAGGCAGAGGACGAGGCGCATCTGCGCGCGCATCTCTCCGATGTCTGCGAGATCGTGTCGCTGGCTGACCGCGCGCTGATCGCGCTGCAAGGTCCGAAGGCCGAATCGGCACTGGCGAAACTTTGTGCAGATGTCAGTTCGATGAAATTCATGGACGCCGGCCCCCGCCGCGTCGCCGACATCGATTGTTTCGTCTCCCGCTCCGGCTATACCGGCGAGGACGGCTTTGAAATCTCCGTGCCCGCCGACAAAGCCGAAGCCCTGGTTACCGCGCTGCTCGACAATCCCGACGTGCTGCCGATCGGGCTTGGCGCCCGCGACAGCCTGCGGCTCGAGGCCGGGCTCTGCCTCTACGGCCACGACATCGACACCACGACCACGCCGGTCGAAGGCGCGCTGGAATGGTCGGTGCAGAAAGTCCGCCGCGGCGGCAGCGCCCGCGCCGGTGGCTTCCCCGGCGCCGACAAGATCCTAAGCCAATTCGCACAAGGCGCATCGCGCCGCCGCGTCGGCCTCAGGCCGGAGGGCCGCGCGCCAGTGCGCGAAGGCGCCTTGCTGTTCGCCGACCCGACCTCGACCGAGCCAATCGGCAAGGTGACCTCGGGTGGCTTCGGCCCGAGCCTCAATGCGCCGGTTGCGATGGGCTATCTGCCCACCGCCCTGTCCGCGCTGGACACCATTGTTTTCGCCGAAGTGCGCGGCCAGCGGCTGCCGCTCAAGGTCGCCGCCACGCCCTTCGTCCCCAACACCTACAAACGCTAAACGCCAGAGGATCTCCATGACGACGCTGTACACGTCCGACCACGAATGGCTCCGCATCGAGGGCGACGTCGCCACGATCGGGATCACCGACTACGCGCAGTCGCAGCTCGGCGACGTCGTGTTCGTCGAACTGCCCAAGGTCGGCCGCAGCCTGAAGAAGGCCGAGGCCGCCGCCGTCGTCGAATCCGTCAAGGCCGCCTCCGACGTCTACGCGCCGATCACCGGCGAGGTGATCGAGGTCAACGAGGCGCTGGCCGCCGAGCCTGCCCTGGTCAATTCGGATGCCGGCGGTAAGGCCTGGTTCTTCAAGCTGAAGATCGCTGACAAGAGCGAACTCGGTGGCCTGATGGACGAGGCCGCCTACGCCGCCCACACCGCCTGAGAGAATGAAACAGATTGCGACCACACACTCACTGTCATCGTCCGGCCTTGTGCGTAATTGCGCACTTGGACCGGGCGATCCAGTACGCCGCGCCCCTTCAGCTTAATCGCTGACGTCCCGGCGTACTGGATACCCCGCATTCGCGGAGTATGACGGCTGACAATGAGGACCACGCCATGAACGCGCCTTTCAAGCCGATCAACGAAGCCGCCACCGATTTCGTCCGCCGACACATCGGACCATCGCCGCGCGACATCAACGCGATGCTGGAGACGGTCGGCGCCGCGAGCTTGCAGGCGCTGATGAACGAGACGCTGCCAGCCTCGATCCGGCAGAAGGCGCCGCTCGATCTCGGCCGCGCGTTGAGCGAGACCGAGGCGCTCGCGCATATGAGCGAGCTCGCCGCGCAGAACCAGACCTTCACGTCGCTGATCGGCCAGGGCTATTCCGGCACCATCCTGCCTCCGGTGATCCAGCGCAACATCCTGGAGAACCCGGCCTGGTACACGGCGTACACGCCGTATCAGCCGGAGATCAGCCAGGGCCGGCTCGAAGCCCTGTTCAACTTCCAGACCATGATCTGCGACCTCACCGGGCTCGACGTCGCCAACGCCTCGCTGCTCGATGAAGCGACGGCGGCAGCGGAAGCGATGGCGCTCGCCGAGCGCCACTCGCAGGTCAAGGCGAAGGTATTCTTCGTCGACAAGGAGGTGCATCCGCAGACGCTCGCCGTGATGCGCACGCGCGCCGCCCCGCTGGGCTGGGCGCTGGTGGTCGGCGATCCCCTGACCGAGCTCGACAAGGCCGACGTGCTCGGCGCGCTGCTGCAATATCCGGGCACATCGGGCGCGGTGCGCGACCTCCGCCCGGCGATCGCATCGCTGCGCGCCAAGGGCGCGCTTGCGATCGTGGCCGCGGACCTGCTGTCGCTCACCCTGCTCGCTTCGCCCGGCGAGCTCGGCGCCGACATCGCGATCGGATCGGCGCAACGGTTCGGCGTCCCGATGGGCTACGGCGGACCGCACGCCGCCTACATGGCGGTGCGTGACGCGCTGAAGCGCTCGCTGCCCGGCCGCATCGTTGGCCTGTCGGTGGATTCGCGCGGCGCGCCGGCCTATCGGCTGGCATTGCAGACCCGCGAGCAGCACATCCGCCGCGAGAAGGCGACCTCCAACATCTGCACCGCGCAGGTGCTGCTCGCGGTGATCGCCTCGATGTATGCGGTCTATCACGGGCCCGAGGGCCTGACGCATATCGCACGCAGCGTGCATCGTCGCGCCACCGTGCTCGCCGCGGGGCTGCGCAAGCTCGGCTTTGCGCCGACCAGCGAAGCGTTCTTCGACACCGTGACCGTCGAGGCCAGCGCGAAGCAGATCGAGATCGTCACGCGCGCCCAGGCGGAGCGGATCAATCTGCGGATCGGTGCGACCACGCTCGGCATCGCGCTCGACGAGACCACCACGGCAGAAACCGTCGAGGCGGTGTGGCGGGCGTTCGGCGGCAAACTCAGCTTTGCCGAGATCGAGGCCGCCGCCCGCGAGGCACTGCCCAAGGAGCTGCGGCGCAGCAGCGCCTTCCTCACCCATCCGGTGTTCAACAGCCATCGTTCGGAGACCGAGCTGCTGCGCTACATGCGCAAGCTCAGCGATCGCGACCTCGCGCTCGACCGCGCCATGATCCCGCTCGGCTCCTGCACCATGAAGCTCAACGCCACCACCGAGATGATCCCGCTGACCTGGCCCGCGTTCGGCAATCTGCACCCGTTCGCGCCCGCGGATCAGGCCAAGGGCTATCATTCGCTGTTCAAGCGGCTGGAGCAGTGGCTGTGCGACATCACCGGCTATGACGCGGTGTCGCTGCAACCGAACTCCGGCGCGCAGGGCGAATATGCCGGGCTTTTGGCCATTCGTGGCTACCATCTCGCGCGCGGCGAGCCGCATCGCAAGGTGTGCCTGATCCCCTCCTCCGCGCACGGCACCAACCCGGCCTCCGCTGCGATGGTCGGCATGGACGTCGTGGTGGTCGCCTGCGACGCGCGCGGCGACGTCGATGTCGGCGATCTCCGCGCCAAGGCGGAGAAGCATTCGGCCAACCTGGCCGCCGTGATGATCACCTATCCGTCGACCCACGGCGTGTTCGAGGAGCACATCCGCGAGATCTGCGACATCGTGCATGCCCATGGCGGACAGGTCTATCTCGACGGCGCCAACATGAATGCGCAGGTCGGCCTGTCGCGTCCCGGCGACTACGGCGCCGATGTCAGCCATCTCAACCTGCACAAGACCTTCTGCATCCCGCATGGCGGCGGCGGCCCCGGCATGGGCCCGATCGGCGTCAAGGCGCATCTTGCGCCCTACCTGCCGGGCCATCCGGCGACCGACGGCGCGACAGCGCATGCCGTCGGCCCGGTCTCGGCCGCGCCGTTCGGCTCGGCGTCGATCCTGACCATCTCCTACATCTACATCCTGATGATGGGCGGCGAAGGGCTGACGCGCGCCACCGAAGTGGCGATCCTCAATGCGAACTACATCGCAGCAAGGCTGCAACCGCATT
The DNA here is from genome assembly GCF_002341725.1 of Bradyrhizobium sp. UBA2491. Lineage (NCBI taxonomy): Bacteria > Pseudomonadati > Pseudomonadota > Alphaproteobacteria > Hyphomicrobiales > Nitrobacteraceae > Bradyrhizobium > Bradyrhizobium sp. UBA2491. The sequence continues at coordinate 35,102 of NZ_DDOP01000041.1, read as the reverse complement.
TCCCGGTGCTGTACCGCAACGAGCGCGGCCGCGTCGCGCATGAATGCATCGTCGATCCGCGGCCGCTGAAGACGACCAACGGCGTCACCGTCGACGACATCGCCAAGCGGCTGATCGACTACGGCTTCCATGCGCCGACCATGAGCTTCCCGGTGGCGGGCACGCTGATGATCGAGCCGACGGAATCGGAATCGAAATTCGAGATCGACCGCTTCTGCGATGCGATGATCGCAATCCGCAAGGAGATCGCGGAGATCGAGAGCGGCCGCTGGAAGGTCGAGGCGTCGCCGCTGCGCCACGCCCCGCACACCGTGCACGACATCGCCGACGATGTGTGGGACCGGGCCTACACCCGCACCGAGGGCTGCTTCCCGGCAGGCGTCTCGCGGTCCGACAAATACTGGAGCCCGGTCGGCCGCGTCGACAATGTCTACGGCGATCGCAACCTGGTGTGCTCCTGCCCGCCGATCGAGGATTACGCGGAGGCCGCGGAGTAACGCGGGCTCCGTCGTGGAATGTCGTAGCAACCATCAAGCGGGCATGGTTGCTGCGAGGTCCGGTTCAAAGCATCGAAAACAACCCCATGCACCGTAGGGATTGGGGCGACTGGTCATCCACCGGCACTAGATCCGGTGGGTAGGACGGGTAGAGCCAACCGGACCGCGCGTGCGTGCACCTGCTGGCTTTCCCCATGCTACGATCCCGCAATTCGGCTATCGCTGAATGCGCGGGACCAACGCCGCCGCAGGAGGAACATGCGCGAGGAATTCTGGTTTCACTTCCCGTTTCGCGTCCGCTATTCGGAGGTCGACGCGCAGGCCGTGGTGTTCAACGCCCACTATTTGACCTATTTCGACACCGCGATCACGGAATACTTCCGCGCGCTCGGCTACGACTATCTCGGCGAGGTCAAGCGGACCGGCATCGACTTCCACACCGTGAAGTCGGTGGTCGAGTACAAGGCGCCAATCCGGTTCGACGAGGACATCGAGGTCTGCGTCCGCGTCGCGCGGATCGGCCGCTCCTCGATCAACCTGGCGCTCGCGATCTTCGCCAAGGGCTCCAACGATCTGCGCGCCACCGGCGAGATCATCTGGGTCGCGACCGACCAGACGACCCATCAATCGGTCGCCGTCACGGACGATCTGCGGGCGCTGATTGCGAGCCGGGAAAAGGCGCTGCCGGCGGGCTGAGTTGACTACGGTCTGGTCAGCGTCGGAGCAATGCGCCAGAGATTGTCGTTGGTGAGGTGCGTGCCGCCCCACCAGCGATCGATCGGGTTATGGCTGCTGAAGTCTTCCTGGTGCGCGATGATCGCTTCGCCGAACTCGGTCAGCCGCGGATAGCTTGCAGCGTAGCGCGCGTGCCAGCTCCTTTTGCTCTGCGGTCGTTCGAGATCGGTCACCGCAGGCGACGGACCATCCGCGAGGCCGTCGAGCAATGAGAAAAGTTCGAGTTCCCCGAACACATTTCCGGGGTGCCAGAATCGATGAAGGAGTCCAAGCGCTGAAAAGCCGTCGTAACGTGCGATCAGCTCGAGAAGTCGCATTTCAGTTGCGCCAAGCCCCGTCGCGCGGGAGGGCAATTCTGCAACCAAGGCAAGCTGCGCCGACCTCAGAAATGGCAGTGAGCTAAGGTCGCTCTGCAAGCAATCCAGAAAAGGCATTGGGGTGGCTGCGCGATAAGCCGACCAGGTCGCACTTCCGATATTGAGTTCGACCGGGCCGACGTCGACCGTCAACACATCCTCTGGTTCGGGCATTTCTTCAACCGGCATCGTCAGATCGAAATCAACAAGACGCAACTTCAACCTGGCCGCTGTCTCGGGATGATATCTGAAGAAAGCCAGAAGGAAGACCAGTTGCAGCTGATCGTTCGGATACTGTTCGAACCAGAGCTCGATCACGTCATACGGTTCGCAATACTCGACGAGCGAAAGGTGCCTGCGAGCCCGGACTTCATCGGAGAACAATCGCCATGAACACCAATCCGACCAATGACGACCCGGGCCCTGTCCGGAACGCGCGCCAAAATAATCTTCGAACTCTTCTACCGGGGGCAACGGCCCCCAAACGAAGCGAAAGCGAAATTCAATGACCGCCTCTGCCAGACCCGAGCGCGCGAGACGGATACCGGAACCAGTCAGAATCAAACGCTTCATCATCCAACCTCGCCGAACGCAAAACAAAACGGGCGCCGAAGACGTCGGCAACTCAACGTCCTCAGCGCCCGCTTGCAGCGAAATGATTGAGCCTTACTCCTCCGTCGGCTCCTCGCCGTCGGCGTCGCGCTCGGGCGTGCCGGCGAGGATCTGCTCGGAGATCAGGCCGGAGTTCTGCCGGATCGCGGCTTCGATCTTGCTGGTGATATCGGGGTTGGCGCGCAGGAACGCCTTGGAATTCTCGCGCCCCTGGCCGAGCCGCTGGCTGTCATAGGAGAACCAGGCGCCGGACTTCTCGACGAGGCCGGCCTTGACGCCGAGGTCGAGTATCTCGCCCATCTTGGAGACGCCCTCGCCATACATGATGTCGAACTCGACCTGCTTGAAGGGCGGCGCCAGCTTGTTCTTCACCACCTTGACGCGGGTGGTGTTGCCGACCACCTCGTCGCGCTCCTTGATCGCGCCGATGCGGCGGATGTCGAGGCGGACCGACGCATAGAATTTCAGCGCATTGCCGCCGGTGGTGGTTTCCGGCGAACCATACATCACGCCGATCTTCATGCGGATCTGGTTGATGAAGATCACCATCGTGTTCGACTTGTTGATCGAGGCGGTGAGCTTGCGCAGCGCCTGGCTCATCAGGCGCGCCTGCAAGCCCGGCAGCGCATCGCCCATCTCGCCCTCGAGCTCGGCCTTCGGCACCAGCGCGGCGACCGAATCGACCACCAGCACGTCGACTGCTCCCGAGCGCACCAGCGTGTCGCAGATTTCCAGCGCCTGCTCGCCGGTGTCCGGCTGCGAGATCAGCAGCTCGTCGATGTTGACGCCGAGCTTGCGGGCATAGACCGGATCGAGCGCGTGCTCGGCGTCGATGAAGGCGCAGATGCCGCCCTTCTTCTGGCCTTCCGCCACCGTATGCAGCGCCAGCGTGGTCTTGCCCGACGATTCCGGCCCGTAGATCTCGACGATGCGGCCCTTCGGCAGGCCGCCGACGCCGAGCGCGATATCGAGCCCGAGCGACCCCGACGACACCGTCTCGACATCCATCGAACGGTCGTTCTTGCCGAGCTTCATCACCGAGCCCTTGCCGAACTGACGCTCGATCTGGGAGAGCGCGGCTGAGAGGGCCTTGGACTTGTCCATGGAGGATCCTTCGACGATACGCAGTGCAGTGGCGGACATTTGGGATGTGCTCCTTATGGCGAGGATTCGCTAGCGGGACAAACGGGGCGGATGCGATCAGGTGGAATGCGTTGTTGATAGGAATCTCGTACCACGTTTGTTCTATGTTCGCAATATGTTCTTTTCGCCGGAAAGGTGCTGGCCTGCTTCCATCCCCCGCGGCCCGTTTTGAAAATTATGTTGGCCTGGTTTGGACTTAACCGCGCATCAACCATGGGTTAGCTGGTGTTCTCAGTAGTCTTACTGAGCGGCCATATCCCACGTTCTGGGCACTTCGATTTTTATGGCTCGATTTCTTCTTAGCTTAAAGCGCTTCCGTGGAACCTTACCCTCACCTGACGATTATGCTCCCCGTTCCGGGCAGGGAACCGAATGAGGGAAAGGGAAATGGGTCCGAAACGTCGCCGCGTGAAGCAGACAAACTCACTTGAAGAAAGACTTTTAGAGCGCACAAGACAGCTACGCCAACAGGCCGCAGCGCTCCCTCCAGGTATCGAGAAAGAAGCTTTATTGAAGCTAGCTCGCCAAGCTGAAGCCGGGGCTCGCATGACCGAATGGTTGCGCGCTCCCAGCCTTCAATCACAGACCTGACAAAGGCCGCCTCTGTTGGCGGCCTCTCCATTTATACCCGCCAGTTCCATTGTACATGCTACAGACTGGCCCGTTTTGCTTTGGCGAGTGCCTATTTCGGCCAGTACCGCCGGAAAGGCGCTGTCCGTATTTGACCCCGCCGAGGGTCCTAATTCGAATCCGCTAGTGTCGTAAATCGTTTAGCCACCGATCTCGTTGGTGTTATTCGCCTGTTATGGTTTTCAAGTTCATAAGCGCGAATGGAATCTCACTACCGAACTTGTCAGTGCGGAGCAGTTTACGAGCGCACTGAAACACCGATCCCTGAACGGCAGGCCGCGAGCTTCGAATGCTCTTTCTGTGGGACGACACTGGAAACCTGGAACTCCGCAATGGTGCCCACATATAAGTTTCTTGCTGGCCCCGTACGCACTTAGGAACGCCGCTAACCTATGTTAGTTAGGGCGCAGGGGTTCTAGGTACCCATGGGCAACGACGGCCATGTGTGAAAAGTGCATCGAGTTCGATCGTAGGATTGCGCACTACACGCGGCTTTCCACAAAAGTCCTCGACCAGCAGGCACTGGATGGCATCACCAAATTGCTGGCCGATCTGCAAGGCAAAAAGCGCGAGTTGCATCCCGATACGCCCGGCATGCCGGATTGACTAAGCGTGACGACCAAGAGGATGAGCAGTGGGAAATGAGCGCGTTCCCCTGTCCGGCTTGCTCGCAAAAAATGAGGCTCGTGGGCAAAGAACGTGCCGTGCCCGGATCAAGCGGTCACGTTCTGACATTCCAGTGTGAGTGCGGCCAAGTGTTCTCGACTAGAGATTTTCAGTAAGGCCGCCTCAGTAGGCGGCCTCTGCATCGATGAATGGCACCTGCAACGTCTCGTTATAGCGAGGATGAATCCGGTCGAGTTTCCTCCCGAAGTCGTCGTACCCATCGCTCAACTTCCTGACCGATGTCACTGAAGCCAAATGCTCCCGCATCGTCTTCATGACTGCATTCCGAGCCGCACATGACGGCAAGTACGTCGGCCGTACGAACAGACCATTTCCACCTGCTTCGTCCGCGCCGCTTCAGCAGGATATCGGACACCGCGAAGCGGCCGTCGCCCACCCCACAGGTCACGCCGCAACCCTTTCCGGGAAGCCGCGGCGCAGTTGGTCCAGCAGCCGTTGCTCACGCTCGATTCGACTTCTGTAAAGTTCGCGTTCCTCCTCATTCTTCGCGCTCGCCAGCAGCAGGCGATAGTGGCCGATAACCTTCTCGCTACCGCGAATTAGCAAGTCTTGAATGCCGCTCATGACGACGTCACCATGCTTGAGGAGCCGACGATGAATCTTTGGGAAGGGGGAATATCGCCGGGAATGTCTCGGCCATCAGAGCATCGAGCGCGGCCTGCTCGTCGGCCATCCGCCTATCGATGAAGTTTCGCTCGAGATCAGACAAGTTAGTCCTGAGCAATCCGCGATAGCGGTGGATGTTGTTGCGGTGCGTACGGATACGCGCCAAGTTTTCATCGAACATCATCGTCACCCCGCTTCAGGCCGCAGCGCGCCGCTCGGCCGACCGACGCCGCATCGGTTTGCCGCCCGGCGGGTGTCGGGGACCACCATCGAGCGCACAGAGCGCGTCGAGAATCTCATCGATGGTGACCGGGGCCTTCAATCCTTCGGGCGCCCGCAGCGAGGGGCAGGACGCGATTGCAGAGGCATCCGATGCCCATGACGCCAGGATCGCGCGTTTCTCTCCAAGGCTAAGACCCGGATGAGCGATCACGTCTCGCGGGCGTTCGAATCTGGTGCTGGGATGAAGTCGATAATCGAAATCGAATACATTGTCGTCAATTGCGGTCGTCGGCCGCATGGCTGCCTCCATTTCTGAGACGCGTTGAGGAGAAGCCGCGCGGGGAATCCCGCGCGGTCGATACCTAGCCGTTGTTGTGCGATCAGGCCGCTTTGGATTCGATCTGCGTCACGTTGCTCGGCGCAGTGCCGCCGATCGCGATCCGGCGCGGCTTCTTCGCCTCGGGAATCTCACGCATCAGGTCAACGATGAGCAGGCCGTTCTCGAAGCGGGCGGCCTTGACCTCGACGTGGTCCGCGAGCGTGAACTGACGCTTGAAGTTGCGGGCCGAGATGCCGCGATGCAGGAAGGTCCGCTCTTCCTTTTCGCTCTTGCGGCCCTCCAGCGTGAGGACGTTCTGCTCGACCGTCAATTCAACTTCGTCCGGTTTGAACCCGGCAAGCGCGACCGAGATCTGGAAGCGGTTCTCGTCGAGACGTTCGATATTGTAGGGGGGATAGCTTTCCTCGCCCACACGCTGAGCGGCTTCGGCGAGGTCGAAAAGACGGTCGAATCCGATGGCCGACCGGAACAGGGGCGAAAAATCTACAGTGCGCATAGCCAGATCCTCCTGGGAGCAAAATGGTTACGAGCGGCACCGGACACGACCGGTGCCCGTCTCAAGTGGCGGGACCCTGTACGGCGTCCCGATCGCCGTGGTGGCGACGCCGATAGAATTTGTAGGGTCGGAAAAAGTTTCAAGAGGGCCGCGCAAATTTTTTCGGCCTAATGCGGCGCTGCGGCGCAACAGGTCAAGTGCAGACGTTCCCCGCCGGTCAGGCGATGTCTGCGCTAGCCCGGGAGGCAGACAATCCAAGTGCACGCCAGCTCCTGCCCTTGCTGGCGATGAGCAGACGGGCGCGGCTCGGCGCCGAAAACGCCGGGTCTTCCACGATGTAGTCGAACACCTCGCCGTAGCTGAGGCCAAGCTTTTCATGAATCAAAGCCCAATGAGCGCCATCTGGAAGGTCCAGCGCATCGACCTCCTGGATGACCTCACGCACGCGCTCTTTCGACGGGCGGCTCATTCCATTCTTTAGGCTGAATACGACCGGGACGAGATTCACATACGTGATTTTACGGAATTGCTGCGCTAGCGAGACGAGATAGAATTTTGGCCCCGGGGCAGGTTTCAGTTCAGATGATTTTCAGATTTTCCCGGTCGAGCCGTTCGCGTGACGCGGCTCTCTAGACTAGCTTCCACTGGCCCCCTCGCGGGGGCTATTTTTTTGGGCGCCGAGCGTGGATAGAGTGGCGGATTAACTTGGCCGCTGCTTAAGCAATCACGTCGGCGACTGAAGGCCGGGCGAGCTTAACCATTCGCTCAAGTGAGCGGCCGTCTCGTCCTGACGAGCCCTCTTTAGAAGCGCCTCTCTTTCGGCGCATGGTGGCAACGTCTTCGCCTGCGCGCGCAAGCGCATTGCTTCGTCGGCAAGACGTTCTTCAAGGGTCTGAGTTTGCTTGAAACGACGACGCTTGATGACCATGCGCTGTGCTTTCCTGTTGGAGCAAGGCGGGCGCGCGTCTTTGCGTTCTCATCACCGATGGATACCGGGGGCCGTGCGGTGATGCGAGGGCAATAGACGCCCTCACTGTATCGTTCCTAAAGAATTCGGGTGCGGTCCGTATTTGACCCCGCCTGTCCTAGTTCGAATCCCGCAGTTTCCTGAATCGTTTGGCCGGAATGTCCGGGCCGAGCCTATGCACTGTGATGGGCATCACTGGTTTATGGGTGTCCCAATTTGTTCTCGCGAGGTTCTAACTAGGACAGCACCAGAAAAAAGGCCCCAGAACCTGGCAGGCTGGGGCCAAAGTTGAGACTTTGATGTCGTAAAGGCGCCGTGATCAGCGGTGCCTTTGGCACCACGCGTGAGTGGTCCCGAGCATGAATGGTACCGCGCATAGTTGCTCTGACAACTGACCCGGCTTGCATAGGCCTATGCCACTTGTTCCCGATCCCGTAATCGCACGGGAATGCGTTTCGCGCTTCCATTGGTTACCATGAGGCGACGGCGTTGCTTCGTGGGGGACCATGCCGATCAACCGAGCCAAGCACTGGACTGCTGACGATGACATGGCGCTGATCGCGCTCACCGGCGTACCCGGGCTTACGCTCCGAGAGATAGCCATTCACATAGGCCGCACGGAAGCTGCCGTTAGCTGCCGACTGACCGCTGTCAGGAAAGGTGGCTCCATGAGCACCGATCCCCAAGTGTCCTAGTTTGTTCTCGCGAGTGTCCTAACTAGGACGTCACCGCCAGAAAGGTGCTGTCCGTATTCAAGCCCCCGTGTCCGCAACGTTCCCCGAACCGATCGGCAAGGAAGTCCCTTGCGACTCGTCGGCCGTTATAGGGTGATCAGAACCGGTTGCGCCAAGGCGAACGGTGTCCTGATCCTCCAATCCACCAGCGCTGCCCTGCTCCTTGCCGCTCCCTGGCGTTGCGCGACCCACCGCACTCTTGCGGCATTTCGTCATGGCAAGCGATGATCCCGTAGTTCTCCGGACCAGAACAAAGTTCCGGGGCCAGACGATACCAGTCTGATCAAGATAACCGTTAATAATCAATAAGCTACAGAGTAGGTGCGATCAGGCCAGACAGCGCCTTGGCACAATTTGCATACTACCTTAGTACCTCTCCTGACGCCTGAAAAAACTACGTAGCCTTCATGGGAAGACTCAGGTCCCGCCAGTGTTTTTGACATTGGCCTGCTTGGCCGGCGGCGCCGGGAGCGCGGACCTGCTTTCAACGTCTGAAACGACGCCCGAACGGGCGCAGCAATTCCACATCGCCGTTTGACGAGTGCTAATTATTAATACAACCTTTAGTTTAAGAATCGACGACCGCTTTTCAGCCGCGGAACCGTTCCAGATGATTCACAAGGGCGTCGAGTTCAGCGTCACGCAGTTCGTGGCAGGCGTCTGGAAATGGCGTTTCCAGATCGGCGACCGGGTCTTCATGGGCAAGACCGAAGCGAAGCTCGACCTGCTGGCGATCCGCCGTGTCCAGTTGCGGATCGACCGCGAGCTCAACAATCTCGAGCGCACGCGCTCCAGCGGCCGTGGCGATGGGGATTGAGGCATGTCGGTCCGGCACGTTCGGATGCGCCGGCGGGCCGGCCTCATGCGTCAGTCGGCGCTGGCGAGCCGCCGCATCGTGAACTCGATGTCGCCGCCGGGCAGTTCGCGCCAGCTCTCGACGGCGCTCATATAGGCGGCCTTCGGATAGCGCTTGAGGAAATCACGCGCCCGCAGCCGGGCCTGATCGCGCGGCAGGCTGAACGTCTCGCGCAGATAGCCGTCATCCGGCCTCCGCCGCTCGGCCATCCGGCTTGCGAGATCACGCGGACGAAGCACCATTGCCGCAACTCCGGACCAACTGACGACGCCTCCAATATAGGGGCGACGCCGGGAGAATCCGAGTCTGCGGGAAACCGGCGAACCCGGACGAGCGCTACTGGCTGCGCTGCGCGGAGCCTGCGGACGGCGTGGTGCTTCCGGTCTTGGTCTTCGGCTTGGCGGGATGGGCCGCCGCCTTCGGCGCGTCGCTGCGCACGACCCCCCACGGATCGGACGACGTCTTGGCATCGGGAATCTTGCTGAGCGAATCCTTGTAGGCGCGCTGATTGGCTGCGTCTTGATCCTTCTCCTCCTGGGTCTTGGACTTGACCTCAGGCATCAGATTGATGTTCGGCATCTGCGCATAGGCCGGCGCCGACAACAGCACCGCAACCGCGACCGCGCACAAAACTCTCATGAGAACGCTCCTTGCATCTTCGTCCGCGGGTATATCATCGCAGGAAAGTCGTCGCCAAGCACTCTGGCCAAGCGCGTCCAAGCAAATGCACCCTGCCCTAGAGATGGTCCGACTTGCAGGATTTGGGCGACTGCACCCAGTCGTCCCAGATCGGACCGCAGCGCGTGCAACCACCAAGCGCAAGCCCGATCGCAATCACGCCGCCGAGCACCACCAACCTGCGGAACATGTACGCCCCCACCACGCCGGAGGGAGATTGGGCGCCGAAACTGGGGCATTTTCAAGCCGGGCACGGCGCTTGCAGCGCAGCGCGCGCATCGAACGACGACGCAGCGCGGTGGTTTGACCATACGGCGGCTCAAATTACACTGCGCAACAAATCAGAAAAGGAATCGATCAAATGACTTTGGCGATGAGCTGGGACGAATGGACGCGGCATGACGGCACCGCGCTCGCGGCGCGTGTCCGGAGCGGCGAGCTGACGCCCCGGGAGCTGGCGGCGCAGGCCGCCGCCGCGGTTGCCAAGGTCGATCCCGCGCTCTCGGGCGTCGTCGAACTGTTCGACGACGTGATCGCCGATCCCGCGCGCGACGGCGCCGATCTCGACGGACCGTTCGCCGGCCTGCCCTTCCTGATGAAGGATCTCGGCCCGACCTTGAAGGGACGGCTACAGGAGATGGGCTCGCTGATGATGCGCGGCAACCGCGCCACGGCGGATACGTTCCTGACGACGAAGCTGCGCAGGGCCGGTCTCAATCTGATCGGGCGCACCACCACGCCGGAGTTCGGGGTTTGCAGCTCGGCCGAGAACCCCGCCGTCTATGTCACGCGCAATCCCTGGAACACCGACTACACCACCTGCGGCTCGTCGGCCGGCAGCGCGGCGATGGTCGCGGCCGGCGCGGTGCCGATCGCGCATGCCACCGACGGTGGCGGCTCGATCCGGATTCCGGCCGGCGTCAACGGCAATATCGGGCTGAAAGTGTCGCGTGGCGTGTTCTCGCTCGCGCCGCATCTGTCCGATCTCACTGGCCTCGTCTCGATCCAGGGCTGCCAATCGCGCTCGGTGCGCGACACCGCGGCGTTCGTCGATGCCTGCCGCGGACCCGCGCCCGGCGAGTTCATGCCGTTCTGGACCTCGCCGGAACCGTATGCCGCGATGATCGCGCGCGACCCCGGGCGGCTCAGGATCGCACTGTCGCACAGCTGGGGCGACTACCGCGCAACGCCGCACATCGCAACCGAGCTGGAGCGGGTCGGACGCTTCCTCGAAGGCCTCGGCCATCAGGTCGATTACGCCCTGCCCTCGATCGACTATCAGGAGGCCTTCGCCGCGCAGACCACCTGCTACATCAGCAATTTCGCCATCGTGATCGGCAACATGCTCGCCGCACGTGGGCTGACACGCCCGCCGGCCGATTTGATCGAGCCGATCAACATCCGGATCTGGGAGCACGGCCGGCACTTCAGCTTCGCCGATCGTGCGCGCATGCAAGCCGTCTTCAATACCACCGCGCGCGGCTTCGGCGCCTTCTTCGAGGATTGGGACATCATCCTGACCCCGGTCACCGCGCTGCCGACGCCCAAGGTCGGCACCACGGAGTATCTCACCATCTCGGACAATCCATCGGTGCTGGACTGGTTCGGCAATCTCTGGCGCAATTTCGCCTTCACGCCGCTTGCCAACCTGTGCGGCATCCCCGCGATCTCGCTGCCGCTCGCCACCAATGAGCAGGGCCTGCCGCTCGGCATCCAGGCGATCGGCAAGCAGGCCGATGACGGGCTGCTGCTCCAGCTCGCCGCCCAGATCGAGCGCGCGATCGGCGGCAAGTGGAACGACGGCAAGACGCCGGGCGTGCATGTCACGCGCAATTAAAGCATGATCCGGAAAAGTGCGAAGCGGTTTTCCGAAAAGATCATTGCGCGAACAAGAGGCTGAAGCGAGATGACGATTCAACCTCATCGCATCTCGCTTTAGAATAGACCACAAGCAACACATCAACGGAGGAAACGGAGCGTCATGCAGCAGGCCGGTGAATTCGGGATCGACGAGGCGAAGCGCGTGCTCGCCGACGTCTTTGCGCCCTGGGTGCAGGACCTCAACCTGTCGATCGAGCAGTTCGACATCGCACCGCCTGCCGGCGGCGATGCCGACTGGCAGCCCGGCGCGATCCTGCGCATGCCGTTCTCGGAGCGGTTGTGCCGGACCGGCGGCATCGTCTGCGGCCAGGCGCTGATGGCGTTCGCCGACACCGCGATGGTGCTCGCCAATCTCGCCGCCAACAAGGGCTATCGCCCGATGACCACGGTCGACCAGACCACGCATTTCATGCGTGCTGTCACCGCCTCAGACGTGCTGGCCGACGCCCGGGTGGTCAGGCTCGGCCGCACCATGAGCTTCGGCCGCGTCTCGCTGCTCTCCGCCACCGACAACAAGCCGGTGGCGATGGTGTCGAGCGCGTTCGCGATGCTGCCTGGATAGCGCGTGATCCGAAAGAGGCGTGAAGCGGTTACTTGCCGAGCACCGCCTCGGCGGCGTTGACAATGCTGATGGTCGGGTTCTTTCCGCAATAGGCCCCGAACTTCCTGGCGTTCTCGGCGAACACGTCGGTGTCGATGATCGCCTCGTCGGAATCGCCCTTGTACCAGCCGTCCATCCAGACCAGCACCATCTTGATGGTGTCGTCGCCGCCTTCGACGAACTGCTTGCAGGTCATGGTCGAGAGATCGAGGACGGTGGCGCTGGCGGGCGCGGACGACAGTGCCAACGCGGCGGCAAGCATGATCGAGGCAGTGATCTTCATCGCAATCTCCATGGGCAATGACCTGAAATGAAAAGGTCGCCGGACACCGGGCGCGTCCGCTCGCGACCTCGTAGGCGAAGCGTCGCGAGCAGCGCAAGCATGGCATCGCGCGGATCGGCCCGCACGTCGTTTCGCTGCACGGATTGAGAATCCGCCGCGCCGATCCGCAATCACACGGATCAACGGGCGTGCGATCGAACTACACGGCGTTTGCGCGACGGCTCCGCCGCCAGCGCCACAGCACCACGATGAACGCAATCAGCACGATCAGCGCAAGCGCAGCCTCGACTACCTTGACCGCGAAGCGTCCGCCGGGACGGTCGACCATGCGCGACCACAACGATGCTGCTTCGCCGGGATGCGGCAGGCGAAACGCCACCACGCTGTCGCCGATCGAGGTGCCGGCCTCGGAATGGCCGCCGGCGCCGATCACGACATACTGCTCGCCCTTCCACAGATAGGTCATCGGATTGGCGACGCCCGGCACCGGCAGCCGGCCGAGCCACAATTGCTTTCCTGTCTTGGCATCGAACGCGCGCAGATAGGCATCCATCGCGCCGGTGAACACCAGCCCGCCCGCGGTGATCGCCACGCCATTGACCAGCGGCGTGCCGCTGTTCAGCGCGATGCCGAGCGGCGCCAGATCCTCACTGGTGCCGACCGTCGAATGCCAGAGGATCTTGCCGGCCTTCAGGTCGAGCGCCACCATCTCGCCCCATGGCGGCTTGTTGCAGAGCGATCCGAACGGCGACCGCGCAACCGACCGCGACATCGCGAACGGCGCCCCTTCCTGCTGGCCGAAATCATGGCCCGGCGGCGGGCTGAAGCCTTTGGCTTGGTCGCGCGGGATCAATGTGACGATCTGCACGGCGTGGCTGACATTGGCGTAGACGATCTGGTTGACCGGATCGAACGCCGCGCTGCCCCAGTTCACGCCGCCGCCGGTCATCGGATAAATGATCGTGCCGCGCGTCGACGGCGGCGTGTAGAGGCCCTCATTGCGGGATTGCGTGAACAGCTTCTCGCAAGCGGCGCCATCAATATCGAATGGCATACGGAACGCATCATCGGCGCCGATGCGCTGGGTCAGCAGCGGCGGCACATGGGTCGGGAACGGCTGCGTCGGCGACAGCTTCTCGCCCTCGGCGCCGTTCTGCGGCACCGGGCGCTCCTCGACCGGCCACACCGGCTTGCCGGTGTCGCGATCGAGCACGAACACGAAGCCCTGCTTGGTCGGCTGGATCACGACGTCGCGTTGGCCATCGCCGGTGTCGATCCGCGCCAGCGTCGGCTGCGCCGGCAGGTCATAGTCCCAGACGTCGTGATGCACGGTCTGGTATGCCCAGACCAGTTCGCCGGTCTCGATCCGGAGCGCGACGACGGAATTGGCGTGCTCGTCATTGCCGGGACGCTTGCCGCCCCAAAAATCCGGACTGGGCGATGTCGTCGGCAGGAACACCAGGCCCCGTGCCTCGTCCACCGACATCGTTGCCCAGACATTGCTGTGGCCGGCCTCGACGCCGTCATGGACCAGCGGATCGAAGCTCCAGCGCGGCTGACCGGTCCGTGCATCGTAGGCGCGCACCGCGCCGACCGGCGCGTCGACCCTGCGGTTGTCGCCGATCGCGGAGCCGACCACGACCACGCCGTGGCCCGTCACCGGGGCCGACGTGATCTGGAACTCGCCCGGCCATTCCAGCTTCATCCCGGCGTCGATCTTGATCTCGCCGCCATTGCCGAAATCGGTGCACGGCTTGCCGGTTCTGGCATCGAGCGCGATCAGGCGCGTGTCATTGGTGCCGGTGAAGATGCGTGACTTGCAGGCCGCGCCTTCGGCCGCGCGATCATCCGTCCAGTACGCGACGCCGCGGCAGACAAAGCGGTTGGCCGGGCGCTGCGCCATATTGATCTTCGGATCGAAACGCCACTTCTGCGCCCCGGTGCCGGGATCGAGCGCGATCACCTCGTTGAACGGCGTGCAGAAGATCAGGCTGTCCTCGACGAACAGCGGTGTCACCTCGAACTTGGTGCGCTTCATCACCTCGGGCGGACGGGCGTCGAGATCGCCGGTGCGGAACTCCCAGCCGCGCACCAGCGTGCCGACATTGTCCGGCGTGATCTGCGTCAACGGCGAGAAGCGTTGTCCTCCACGATCACCGCCCCAATACTCCCAGGCAAGCGCCGGCTGCATACACAGCACCAGCGCGGCGAGCAGGCCAATCAGGGACCGCATTGCGTCCTCCCGCAAGATGCGATCATCAGTCGCCGCACCTCATGCAGGGCAAGCGTTTACGCGATCGGCACGTCAGTATCTACCCCCGCGATAACCGCCGCCATAGCCGCCGCGATAGCCACCACCGCCGATGCCGATTCCGACCGGCGGACCGACGGGCTCGTAGACCACGGCCGGAGGCGGACGGCGCACCACCACCACGTCGTCCTCGACCACGACCGGCCGCGGACGCTTGCCGGCGCGCCGCGGCGGATCGGAGACGACGCGCTTCTTCACCGGCGCATCGGCCTTCTGCTGCGGCGTCGGCGTCGCATTGCAGGGACAGGTCGGCGCCGCCAACGCGACGTTGGTTGCGGGCACGCTGAGCGCGGCGGCCGGCGTCGGATCGGGACGGTAGCGCAGCCGCTCGATCAGCTTGTTCGCAGTGGCGGTGAGATCGCTGTCGGGATACAGCGCGAGGAAGCCGCGATAGGCCGCCGCCGTGTTGACCAGAACGGCACTGTTCCACGCCACCATGCGACGATGCCGCTCGAGCCAGTCGCGCGCCTGCAAGGCGCGCGGCGTGCCGGCGAAGATCGCGGCGAAGGCCTCGTAGGACTCGTCGGTGCCGTCGACCACGATCAGATCGTTTGCGGCCTCGATCGGCTTGCCCTGCAATTCGCGCTTCCATTCATCGACGGTGCGCCTGGTCTCGGCCGGCTTCGGCGTGGCCGCGGGCGCCGCCGCTGGACCCGCCATGAAGCGGAAATCGTCGGTGAGCGACGAGGAGTCCCAGGGTGTCTGGCGGCCATCGGTCGCCTTGTTCACCGCGAGACGAACCCGCTTGAAGGTGTCCTCGATCGGAATTCCCGGCTGCTTCGCCGCTGCCAGTAACGCAGTCGTGTACGGGCTGTTGGCGCCGCTGCCGTCCTCGGCTTCCGCGCCGGGCGACGTCGAGAACGAGACGAAGGTGCCGGGAGCGCCGACCTTGGCATCGACGATGGCAAGCCCATGCCCCGCGGTCTTGCTGAGGTCCGGGAACGGATTGTTGCGGCAGGCATCGAGCAGCACGATGCGCATCCGGCTCGGCACCGAGGTCAGCGTGTTCAGAATGTCGTTGAGGCGAACCGCCTGGATCGGGATATCGGCCTCGCGCTTCGGATCGACATCGACCGGCACCAGGTAATTCTCGCCGTCGATCTGCAAGCCGTGCCCGGCATAGAACACCAGCGCCACGCTGTCGGCGCCCTTCGCCGCCACCTGGCCGGCGAAGTCGCTGATCCGGGCCCGCATCTCGTCCTGCGACAGATCCGATGCCGTCGTCACCGCAAATCCGGCATCGGTCAGCATCTGTGACATCGCCCTGGCGTCGTTGGCCGGATTGGGCAGCGCGGGCACCGACTTGTAGGCGGACTGCCCGATCACCAACGCGAGGCGGCTTTCCGCCGATGCTGGCACGGCGCCGAACAGGATCGCCACCGGAACAATCAGGCTGAGGAGCGAACGGCGTAGCATGGCGGCCCTCCGTCGAGGATGTCGGAGATGGGTCGGAGGGCGTCAGAGGAAGGTTCACGGCATGCGGCAATCTGCTGCCGGCATCACCGGCTCTGATGTCGAACCGCCGCAGCGACCGTGGGCTTGATCGTTCGACCGGCTATTTCGGCTTCTTGGCAGGATCAGCGGCCGGCTTGGTGACGCCCCAGGGATCGTATTTCTCCTTGGGCTCGGGGATACGATCGAGCGCAGCCTTGTAGGCCTTCTCGTCGATCTGGGGCTTCTTCTCCGTCTTCTTGTCATCGCCGCCGCCACCCCCGCGCCGGCCTTGAGCCAGGGTCGGTGTCGCGATCAGCGCCAGAACGACGGCAGCAACCGTGAAGCTTTTCATGTCAGTCTCTCTCCCCCAAAGCCGTAGCAACATCCGGCAATACCTCTACGCCAAAGATAACTTGTCTCTCGACATTTGTTGATCGACAAAGCGCGGCATACCGCGAATTCAGCGCCACCAGGGGGGCGCAATCGAGGCAACGGCACATTAAATCCGCTCGATGGGACAGGGACAAGTACATGTGGCGGCGCTGCTGGCCGGCGCCGCCTTGATCTTGAGTGGCTGCGGGCTGGCGGACAGCCATGCGGTGTGGCCGGAGGTATTGAAGGTCAAGGCCAACGAGCCCGCGCCGCTCGAAGCGCCGCCCGATGTCAAGCGGCTGGTCGCGGGCCGATTGGACTCGGTCTTCACCGCCGGATCGCAGCCCGCTCATGTTCGGGTCTCCGCCCCGCTGCACGACCCGCGCGGCACCGGCTGGACGGCCTGCGTGCGCGCCGAACTGACGTCAGTGATCGGCAAGCCGCTGGGGACCCAGACCTATCGCATCTTCATCAATGACGGCGCGATCTTCGATCGGCGGCAGGCCGAGGCTGACGATAATTGCGTGACCGAGACCTACGAACCGGTCGAGAGCACCGTGGCAGCGGAAGCGCAACGAAGCACGAAACCCTAGGTGCGGAGCCGGCGCCGGCATCAACCTGCCGACAATCCCCGATGAATCCGTCGAAAATGCCCCAAAGTGGCTGTGTTTGAGGGTCCGGAAGTTGCCATTTCTCCGGGAACGCGCTTATGACTACGCGCAGGATCGTAAACGTGAGACATTGAAATGGCGATGGAATTGAGGGGCGCGAGCGGCGAGGGATTTGCGACGATTGCGGCTGATGGTCGGGTGTTGGATGCCTGGTTTCCTCAGCCGCGGCTGGTTGCGCAGGCCGACAAGGCCGCAACGCTGCGACTGACCAATGACGAGATCAACAAGTCGCTGGGACAGTCGGCGGACGGATGTGTGCGACACGACGACATCCGCAATGTCGACATCGTTGCGATTCGGACCGAGATCGGCTCCCTTGCATCTGCGCCAACCGATGTGCACGACGCCTATCTTCGCCTGCAACTCCTGAGCCACCGGCTGGTGCAGCCGAATTGCCTGAACCTCGATGGCATTTTCGGTCTGCTGCCCAACGTTGCCTGGACCACCCTCGGACCCTGTGATTGCGCGCGTGTCCCGGAAGCACGAATGCTGGCGCGCAAGCGCGGCACGGCGTTCGAGGTGACCGGCGTGGACAAGTTTCCGCGCATGACTGACTACGTGACGCATGCGGACGTGAGAATTGCCGATGCGGATCGCGTCAGGCTCGGAGCCTATTTGGCTCCGGGCACGACCGTCATGCATGAAGGCTTCTGCAATTTCAATGCGGGCACGCTCGGTCCCTGCATGGTCGAAGGCCGGATCAGCGCCGGCGTGGTCGTGGCGAGCGGCAGCGACATTGGCGGCGGCGCGTCGATCATGGGCACCCTGTCCGGCGGCGGGAAAGAGAAGATCACAGTCGGCGAGCGCTGCCTGATCGGAGCCAACGCCGGTATCGGTATTTCGTTGGGCGACGATTGTATCGTCGAGGCAGGCTGTTACATCACGGCAGGCGCACGCATCCTCCTGCAAGATGGCCGGGTGCTGAAGGCCAAGGAGCTTTCGGGCCAGAAGGGCCTGCTGTTCCGTCGTAATTCCCAGAGCGGCGCTCTCGAGGCAACCAGACGTGCGCAGAACTGGGACGGCCTCAACGCGCAACTTCACGCCTAGAGCATGATCCGGAAAAGCGCGAAGCGGTTTTCCGAAAAGATCATGCGCAAACAAGAAGCTAAAGCGAGATGACGATTCAACCTCATCTCATTTCGCTTTAGCCCCGTTCGCGCGAGGAAATCGCCGACTTGCGGCGCGTCAGCTTCCAGCGTGACGCGCCGACCACGACTGTCACCGTATCGTTATGAGCCTTCGCGATTTCCGCGGCTACCCTGTCGCGGCGAGCGGAGGATCATGTCGGTCATGAGCGCATTGCTGTCCGCACTGATGACGAGCGGGATCCGTGCCGCGTTGGCCACCGTCGCTGGCCTGTTGATCGGCCTTGGCGGCGCGCACGGCGAGACGATCAGGCCGCGGCCCTGTGACATCTACGCCGCCGCGCATACGCCATGCGTCGCCGCGCACAGCACGGTGAGAGCGCTCTACGACGGATATGCCGGTGCCCTCTATCAGGTGAAGCGGACTTCAGACGGCGCCACCGAAAACGTCGGCCTGCTCGCGGACGGCTACGCGAACGCCGCGGCGCAGGACAAATTCTGCGCCAGCACCGCCTGCATCATCACCCGGATCTACGACCAGTCGCCCCGGCATAACGACCTCACGATCGCAGCCGGCGGACATTACAAGGGGCCCGGCGCCGGAGGGGCCGACCTCGGCGCCGCCGCCGACGCGCTTCCGGTCACGGCCGGCGGTCATCAGGTCTACGGCGTCTCGATCTCGCCCGGCATGGGCTATCACAACGTCCGAACGACGGGCGTTGCGGTGAAGGGCGAGCCGGAGGGGATGTACATGGTTTCCTCCGCAACCCATTTCAATTCGGGGTGCTGCTTCGACTATGGCAATGCCGAGACGAGCAGCACCGACACCGGCGCCGGCCACATGGATGCGCTCAATGTCAGCCGCGATCTGGAATGGCCGAACTGCCGCAATGAGCCAGGGCCCGGGGTGCATGCGGACCTCGAGAACGGGATTTTCCACTGGGATCAGCGAAGCTGCAATCCAGCCGCAAGGATCAGTGGCGGGCCACGTCCGTTCATCTCGGCCTGGCTGAAGAACAATGGCCAATCCCGGTTTGCGTTGAAGTGGGGTGACGCCCAGTCCGGCGGGCTCAACAAGATTTATGCCGGTGCCCTGCCCCGTGGCTATGCGCCGATGCGGCAGGAGGGCGCGATCATCCTCGGCATCGGCGGCGACAACAGCCACGGCTCCGCGGGCTCGTTCTTCGAAGGCGCGATGACGGCGGGCTTTCCGACCGACGGTGCCGACGACGCGGTCCAGTCCAACATTGTTGCCGCGGGCTATGGCGCGCCGAGCGGCCTGTCCGGAACGCTGGCGCCGGGATCGGAAATCTCGCTGCGGGCGACCACCGCATGCTGCACCGCAGACTCGGTCCGCAACCAGAACGGCACCGCCGTGATCGCGCCGATCACGTCGCGCAGCGCCGCAGCGGACAGACGCGACGCGACCTGGATCGTGCGGCGCGGCCTCGCCGACAATGCCTGCGTCTCCTTCGAATCCAAGGGCAGTCCGGGCGACTTCCTGCGGCACCAGAACGCCGTGCTTCGCATGCAGCCATTCGACGGCACGGCGCTCAATCGATCCGACGCGACCTTCTGCCCGGAGCCAGGGAAAAACGGCAAGGGAAATTCATTCCACGCAATGAACGACCCGGCGAAATACATTCGCCACTACTACGGCAAGGTCTATATCGCGGGTGACGGCGACGACAAGAATCCCTGGGACGCCAAGGCGCTTTGGAGCGACGACGCCAGCTTCGTCGTCGGTCCGCCCTGGTCGCCATAGATCGTTCCGCGAACTTATGCTGAACGGTACGTTAACCTGACCGCTCAAATTGAGCGGTAGCCTCAACGGCATTTTCCATCTCTTCGGGATAGCTTCGCGAGCTGTGACGAGCGCAGGCCGAACAGCCTCGCGGACCGGGGAAACAAGGAACGTGGCCGATATTGCTGACCAGGCAATGATCCGCCGTGCATCGCGCCAGGATGCCACGGGCGATCGCGCATTGCCGCCGCTGTCGGCCGCCCCCGTCGGGGCGTGGCGCGCGCTGGCCGAGCGTGCGATCGAGCCCAATGGCTACTATCAACCCGACTGGGAGCTGGCGGTCGATGCCTCCGCGCGCGGCCGCACCGGCGCTGCGCTGCTCAGCGCCTCCGGTGACGCCGGGCAATTGATCGGGCTGTTGCCGGTCATTCCGATGCGGCGGATCACCCGGATGCCGCTGCCCGCGCTGGTCGGTGCCGAACCCTATGGCACGTTGTGCACGCCGCTGCTCGACCGCGACGCCGCCGAGCAAGCCGTGGGCAAGTTGTTGCAGCAGGCCCGCAACGCGGGCGCGCATGCGCTGATCCTGCGTACCATGTCGCTCGAGGGCCCTGCCATGACGGCGATCCGCGCGGTGCTGGCGCGGGACGGTTTGCAGCCCCGCGTGCTGAGCGCCTATCAGCGCGCACAGCTCGATGCGACGCGCGATGCCGACGACCTGCTGCGCGACGCGCTCGGATCGAAGAAGCTGAAGGAGCTGCGGCGCCAGCGCCATCGCCTGTCCGAACACGGCGCGGTGCGGTTCGATGTCGCACGCACGCCGCGCGCCGTCGCCGCGGCGCTCGAGACCTTCCTCGCCCTCGAGGCCGGTGGCTGGAAGGGCAAGCGCGGCACCGCGCTCAGCCAGCATGCCGGCGACGCCGCCTTCATCCGCCGCGCGACGTCGGCGATGGCCGAGACTGGCCGTTGCGAGATCATCACGCTGCATGCCGGCGGCACGCCGGTCGCAGCCGGCATCGTGGTGCGCCACCAGGATCGCGCGTTCTTCTTCAAGATCGGCATCGACGAGCGCTTTGCCAGGCATTCACCCGGTGCGCAGTTGACGCTGGATCTCACGCGCCATCTCTGCGCCGATCCCGCGATCAATTCGGCCGATTCCACCGCGGCACCCGGCCATCCGATGATCGACCCGATCTGGCGCGGCCGCTTCGCGATCGGCGACGTGCTGCTGCCGCTGCGGCGCCGCGATCCGCTGGTCGGCACCATTCATGCCGCACTGACCCTGAACAATGTCGCCTACGAGGCCGCCCGCGGCGCGGTCCGGCTCATCCGCCGCCGCCGCGGCAAGCCTGGCTAGCGCGGCCCCTCTTACGCGAACCTGCGCGGATCGATAGGCTTGGCGCGACGGCCTCGAGCCGATGACATCGTGATCCGGCGGGAACGTGACGATCCAGCAATGCTACGTCCGGCAAGACGCGCTGACCGACCCTGGCGCATTCGCCGGAGCATATGACGATCTGCCGGAGACGATCGCCGGACTGCGCGAGGTCGTCTCTGGGCTGATCGTCCATGTCGCCCTGGCGCAGCTCTACGACATCCCGCCCGACGTCCCGATGACCCGGCAAACCCAGCCGGTCGCCGATCGGTTGCAAGCGACCCTGGCGTCATTCGCCGGATCGCTCACCGCGACACGCCCGCCGCGCAATCGCACCTTCGGCACCTGTCGCGACTATGCGCTCCTGCTGTGCAGCATGCTCCGCCACCGGTCGATCCCGGCGCGGGTGCGCTGCGGCTTCGCCACCTACATCGCCGGCGACATCTATCACGACCACTGGATCTGCGAATATTGGCCGCCGGGCGAGCAGCGCTGGAGGCAGGCTGACGCGCAACTCGATGCGCTTCAGATCGAGCAGCAGCAGATCACGTTCGATTGCGCGGACCTGCCGCGCGATGCGTTTCTGACGGCAGCGCAGGCCTGGCGGCTGGCGCGAAGCAACGCGGTCGCGGCCGGCGCCTTTGGGCATGCCGGGACCACCGGCCTGTGGTTTCTTCACGTCAATGTCTACCGCGACCTGTTGTCGCTCACGAACCGGCAAATGTCCGGTTGGGATGGCTGGCGCGACGCGACGCCGGACAACAAGGTCCTGAAGATCGACGCTCTTGCCGAGCTCGACCGGTTGGCCGAGATGGTCACGGCGTTCGAGAATGGCGCGGAGCAATTTGCCGCACTGGATCAAGCGGCATCACATCGCTTGACGCCACCCTGGCATTCGTAGCGCGCCCGGCGCACTGAACGAACACCATTCATGGCTACGAACGGTTTACCCTTTCGTAGCCATGCAGACACATCAGGAAATGATCGGGGCCGCCGTCAGGTTGGCGTCAGCTTGCCCCTCTAGCGTTGTGGTGCGCTGGTTCTCAGACGGCGCGTGCCCTTGCCTGGAAAGCCTCATCCGATGGAGACGTCGGGTGAGGCTTTCTACCCTGTCGGCTTTCGTCCTGCGCGGGCGAACGCCGCCCTTGTCATTGCAACGGCGAATGCGGCGCCGGCAGCATGATGGTCGAGTTCATCTCCTCCAGCAGCAGCGTGCCCTTGCCGAGGAATTCCTGCCAGGCCGGGTCCATCATCGCTGCGCCGCGCGCGGCTGCACGGGCGTTGAGATCGGGATAGGCCCAGATATGGCAGACCTCATTCGGCTGCCCGGCGTCGGTGGCCCACAGGCCGACGATCTTCGAATACTTCTCGCGCTCCGGCATCACGCCGGTAAACAGATCGAGCCACTGCTTGACACCACCGAGCGGCTTGGCCCGGTAGTTGCGGAATTCGTAGAGGTTGCCCTTGGTGGCGGGGGCCACCGGCGGGATGATCGCGTTCATCAGCCGGACCTCCTGGCGCAGCAGCAGCGGACGGATCGCCGGAATGTACTCGCCGGTCCAGCGCGGATTCTTCCCGAGCTCGGCGCGCAGCTTCGTCCGCTCGTTGAGATCGGCATAGCTCCACATGTGCATGACCTGATTGAGCGGACCGATCTCGGTGATCCAGTAGCCCTCCAGCTTGCCGAAATTATCGGCGCGGATGTCGCGCGAGATCGTGCTCGCCGCCTTCACCATCTCGCCGACGGTGCCTGGACGTACCGTGTAGGTGCGCAGCTCATAGATCATGGTTGTCTCCCTGATTGTTTCCGATGGATGGTGGGCAAACGAAAAAGCCCGGCATGAGCCGGGCTTTCGATGAGGATTGCGGACTATTCCGCGGCCTGCGCGTTGATCTCGGCCGAGACCTGGCGGATGGCGCGGGCGAGCTGCTCGGCCGGCTGGGCGCCGGACACGGCGTATTTCTGCGCGAACACGAAGGTCGGCACGCCGGAGATGCCCTTCTCGGCGGCCTCCTGGGCCTGCGCCGAGACCAGGGCGACATCCTCGTCGCTGGCAAGACGCTTGCGCACGTCGTCGGCGTCGAGCCCGACATCGCTTGCCGCCTGCACCAGCACGTTGGTGTCGGTGAGATCACCGCCGTCGCGGAAATACAATTCCATCAGCCGCTGCTTCATCTCTGCCGCCTTGCCCTTGGCCTCGGCCCAATGGATCAGGCGGTGGCAGTCGATCGTGTTGGGCTGGCGCTTGACGAGCTCGGGGTGGTAGGTCAGCCCCTCCTCGTTGGCAGCGGCGACCACGCGGCCGGCAATCCCCTTGTAGGCGTCGACCGAGCCGAACTTGGCGGTCAGATATTCGTCGCGGCTGATGCCCTCGCGCGGTACCCAATTGTTAAGGAAGAACGGCCGCCAGTGCACCTCGACCGGTACGTCGGGCACCAGCTTGAGCGCGTCCTCGATGCGATGCTTGCCGATATAGCACCAGGGGCAAACGACGTCGGAGACGATGTCGAGGCGAAGCGGCTTCAGATCGCTCATGGCGGGGCTCCCGGCGCAAGTGGAACCCCAAAATTAGGCCGAAAGCGCCCCGAGACAAGCCGCTATTTCATACTGGCTGCCATCTGCCGCATCCGCTCCGCGGTCAGCTCGTCGGCCGGGAAGAAGGTCTCCAGCGCCAGTTCCTGCAACGTGATGTCGACCGGGGTACCGAACACCATGGTGGTCGAGATGAAACTCAGGATCTCGCCATTGAGGCGCAGCTTGAATGGCAGCGCGACATTGTTGTCCGCCGTGATCGGCGCCGAGCGCGCCGGGATCGGATAGGACCTCAGGTCCTGATAGAGCTTCAGCAATTCCGGATCGGCGGTCGCCTCGCATTGCCGGTGCAGCCGCTCCAGGAGATGCGCGGCCCATTCCGCCAGATTGACCGTGCGTGGCGCCAGGCCCTCGGGATGGAAGGCGAGCCGCAGGATGTTGAAGGGCTGGCCGAGCAGCCGCTGCGGCACCCCCTCGAGCAGCGGCGCCACCATGCGGTTGGCGGAGACCAGATTCCAGTGCCGGTCATAGGCCAGCGCCGGATTGGGCTCATGCGCCTTCAGCACCAGGTTGATCGCCTCGCGCGCCGATTTCAGTGCGGGGTCCTCCAGCGAGCGTTGCGGAAATGCGGGGGCGAAACCCGCGGCGACCAGCAGCACGTTGCGTTCGCGTAGGGGCACGTCGAGGCGCTCCGCCAGTTTGAGGACCATGTCGCGCGACGGCGCCGAGCGGCCGGTCTCGACGAAGCTCAAATGCCGCGCCGAGATCTCGGCATCGACGGCGAGGTCGAGCTGGCTGAGATGGCGGCGCTGCCGCCACTCGCGCAGGTGCTCGCCGATCAGGACGGGTTTCGCGGGCTCGGCCCGCGCCAGGGATGCATGTGCGTTCATGGTGCAAAACCTATCATGCGGAATTCGCCCGTTCCATTACGCCTGAGGTAATCGAATTGGCGCGCAGGCTGGCTCATCTTCCACGGCACAGGAGATGACCATGCTGATGCTGTCCCTTATCCGCGCCTTCGCCGTCCTGCTGCCGTGGCTGGTCCATCTGGCCACCTGGCTGGTCGCACGCTCGCTCAACATGCCGCAGCCGATCGTGCACGACACCGGCCTGTTCGTGTTCGCGCAGGTCTATGCGGTCGAGATGAGGGTCGGCAAGGCGCTGTGCCCACACCGCGTGTGGCGTCAGTTGCGGTCCCTGTTCCGCTGACCACCCATCCCAGACCAGAGGAGACACTGCCATGATCCATTCGTCCCAGCTGCTGCGCCGCGCCTTGCTTGCCGATGCCGCCTTCAGCGGCGTATCCGCCGTCGTGATGTCGCTCGATGCCGGCGCGCTGGCGTCGTTCTTCAATCTGCCCGAAGCGCTGCTGCGCGAAACCGGGTTGTTCCTGATCGCCTACACCGCGCTGGTCGGCTGGCTCGGCCTGCGCGCATCCGTGCCGAGAGCGGTGGTGATGCTGGTGGTCATCGGCAACGCGGCCTGGACGCTCGCCAGCGTCGCACTGTTGCTCTCGGGCGCGGTGGCGCCGAATCTGCTCGGGACCATCGTGATCCTCGCCCAGGCGATCGCCACCGGCGTGTTCGCCGAGCTGCAATATGTCGGGCTGCGGCGGAGCGAAGGCGTGGTGGCGGCGTAGCAGCGACCGTCACTGCGAGCGCAGCGGCGCAATCCATCTCTTGGGAAGCGGGATTCCCCGGTGCGCAATTGCGCACCTGAGGGCGCGCCTCTTGGCGCGAGCCCGGATTCCATTTTACTTCAAGAACTGTGGCCCGATGGATTCCGGGCTCTCGCTTCGCGAGCCCCGGAATGACGGAGAGGTAGTTCGAATCTCTCCCCGACCGCCAGCATCACGCCGTGTCCGCTGGCGACGCCCATCTCCAGGCTCGCGGCGATGCGGCGCGCGCGCTCGATGAAATGAACCGCCGCGACCGGCGGGCACAGCTCATGCGCGGTCGCCTCGAACAGCTCAAGCCAGCGGTCGAAATGCGCGGCATCGATCGGCAGTCTCATGTGCTTGACCATCGGCGTGCCATGATAGCGGCCCGTCATCAGCGCCACCGACGACCAGAACGCGCACATCTGCGTCAGATGCGGCTCCCAATCGGTGATCCTGGCCTCGAACACCGGCGCCAGCATCGCATCGCTCCGGACCCTGGCATAGAAGCCGTGCACCAGTTGCTCGATCATGGCCTCGGTGATCCCGGTCCGCTCGACAATGCCGGCCGTGATCTGCTCGCGGCGCTCTGCCTCCGCCATCGCGGGTCTCCTTAAATAGGTATTTCAAATACCTATTTATCGCGCTATGGAGGTTGCGCCAAGTGCCTAATGCGAGGGGCTTCCATGCGCCTGACGTCGTTCACGGATTTTGCCCTGCGTGCCCTGATGCGGCTGGCTGGCGAGCCGGACCGCTCATTTGCCACCGGCGAGATCGCGGCCGAGTTCGGCATTTCCCGCAATCATCTCGCCAAGGTGGTGCGCGACCTCGCCGAGACCGGCTTCATCGCCACCCAGCGCGGCGCTGGCGGCGGCTTTGCGCTGGCGCGTCCGGCGGAGACGATCACGCTCGGCCAGGTGGTGCGCGCACTCGAAGGCGGCAGCGCGCTGGTCGAATGTTTCAGGGATGATGGCGGCGATTGCATGCTGCTGCCGCGCTGCCGGCTGAAGGCGCGGCTTGCCGCGGCGCGCGAGGCGTTCATGCGCGAACTCGATGGAACCACGCTGGCCGAATGCGCTTACCGGCCGCGTCCTCCGCGCCATGCGGCGCGGGCGTCATGACTCAGGCCTGTAGAGCCCGCGTGGTGACGCCGCGCTTCGGAGCGGCGGCCTTCTTGCTTGTCTTGGTCGCCTTGCCGGTCAGGCTATGGCCGTTGAGGTGCTTGCCGTTCAGCGCGCCGTTGGACTTCGGAGCTGCCTTCTTGGCCCTCGCCTTGGCCCGCTGCTTCGCCCTCTCCTTGGCGAGCTTCTCGGCCTGCCGCTGCGCCTTGCGCTCGGCCTTTTCCTTCAACCGTTGCCGCTCCGCCCGCGCCTCCGCGCGCTTCTTCTTGCGCTTCTTCTCGCAGGCATCGCACTTGCAGCCGATCGGCTTCAGATAGGCTTTGAAATAGTCGGTTCCGTAGTCGTAATTGATCTCGTCGCCCGGCTCGATGTTCTTGATGGCGCGGATGAACACCTTGCGCTTGCGCGGGCGGACATCGGATTCCGCGTTCGGCCGGCAGGCGTGGTTGATGTAGCGGGCGATGTTCTCGCGGATCGAGCCGTCGATGGTCCAGCGATTGGTCAGCTCGAACAGATATTTGTTCTCGATCTCATCCTCGTCCTTTTTCTTGGAGTCGAGGATCGGGCCGAAATAGCGGATGATCTTGTCACCCTTCTTGATCGGCTTGGTGGCGAAAAGGCCAAGGCCGGTCCGGGAACGGCCGACGCGATAGGGTTTGTTCGATGAAATCGTGGGCATGTCGATCGAGGTTACGGCACGATGGGTGCACGCGACAGAAGTTGCGAAGCCGCCCTTCTAGGACGATTCCGCGCGCCTGTCAGGTATTTCCCGCGTGTCTATTGAACCTTCCCCAGATTGCATAAGTCAGACACAAAGTAACGTCCGGATCGCAGGTTTCCCCCGATGAAATACCTTGCTTTTGCAACAGTCGTGATGGTGCTTGCCGGCGCAAATGCTGGCCAGGCCGGCGCGGAAACGATCACGAGTTCCTACACGTCAACGGCGCCGAAGGCCTGCCGCATGATCGGCAAGCCCGATGCGGAGGACGGCAGCAGCACGCGCCTTTGCCCGGGAAAGTCCGGCCTCGTGGTGCTGATCAACGAGGGCGACTTGCGTGAAGTGGTCTCGGTGGGTCGAGATCACGCCGCGGCAGCCAAGGAACCGGCGGCGCAGGCCTGGTTCGGCCCGTTCAACTCGACCGGCGATACGCTCGAATGGCGCGCCGCCGGCAGCAAGCCGTTCGCAATCATCCAGCGCTGGCAGATCGCCGACAACAGCGAGCAGAACAAGCGCGGCGGCCCGGTCTCACGCGCGATGCTCGCGGTGACGCGGCTGCCGCCGGGCGAAGTCTGCCATGTCGCCTATGTCGACGTCGCGGCCAACCCCAACGCCAACGAGCTGGCGCGGCAGGCCGCCGACGATTTCGCGCGTGACTTCAGATGCGGCATCGACCAGGTCAAGACCATCGGCCAGAGCGGCCGGACCACATCGCTCACCAAGCGCTGATCGCGCGAAGCTCCGCTACCATGCATCGCTCACGGCCGCGGCTGTTTGCCCACAGACAGGCGCAGCATGGCGCTCAACAGCATGTCCGCTGACGTGCCCGCGGGGGCGCGATCCAGGATCGTCTTGAGACGCCCGTCGAGCAGCAGCGTGGTGAAGCCATGCACCACCGACCAGGCCGATGCGATCGCGGCGGCCTGGTCCAGCGTCAGCTGCTCCTTGGAAATCTCCTCATGCCGGCTGGCGCCGACGCCGCGGGTCAACCCGGCGAACGACGCTTCCGATGCCTCGTGCAGCGACGGCCGCGAATGATCGAGCCGCTCGCTGCGGAACATCAGCCCGTACATGCCGGGATGCGCCTGCGCATAGGCGACGTAGGCCTTGGCGCTCGCCGCGCCTTTCTCGGGCGGCGTCGCCGCCGAGGCGCCGGCGGCGTTCATCGCCTGGCCGAATTGCCGGAAACCGATCGCCGCGAGTTCGCTGAGCAGGCCGGTGAGATCGCCGAAATGATGCGTCGGCGCGGCGTGCGACACGCCGGCCTCGCGCGCCACCGCGCGCAAGGTCAACCCCGGCAGCCCGTCGCGTTCGAGCACGCGCTCGGCCGCCTTCAGCAACGCCTCGTGCAGATCGCCATGATGATACGGTGTATCGCTGGCCCGGCGACGCTGCACCGGACGGCCCGCTTCCGCCCGCGCTCGGCGGGTCCGGGCCGGCGCCGCGCGCGCCGCCTTGTTTTCCTTGGATAATCTTGCCATGCGACCGTTATAGGTCGCAATTTTTACACTGTAAAGATTTTGCTTGACGATCGACCGCGCGATCCCTACTGATATCTTTACGATGTAAAGATCATAATTCAGGGAGATCCGGGATGCTCGACCAGGTGACATCGAATACGGCGCGCTCCAATCTGGCGCCGATCCCATTTGAAGCCGACGCACCGTTCCTGAAGATCACGGGCGAATTGCCGCGCGAGCTGAACGGCACGCTGTACCGTAATGGCCCCAATCCGCAGTTCGACGTGCCGGGCGCGCACTGGTTCGTCGGTGACGGCATGCTGCACGCCTTCCATCTCGAGAACGGCCGCGCCAGCTACCGCAACCGCTGGGTCCGCACCGCGAAATGGCAGGCCGAGCACGACGCCGGCCGCGCGCTGTTCGGCGGCTTCGGCCGCAAGCTACCGGACGCGCCCGCCGACATCACGGTCGATGGCTGCGTCGCCAACACCAACATCATCTTCCACGGCGGCAAGCTGCTCGCGCTGGTCGAGAGCCATCTGCCGACCGAAATCGAACCCGGCACGCTCAATCGCCTCGGCTATTGCGACTACAAGGGCGCGATCTCCGGCCCGTTCTCCGCGCATCCCAAGATCGATCCGGTCACCGGCGAGATGGTGTTCTTCGGCTACAACGCCGCCGGTCCGCTGACGCCAGCGCTATCGTACGGCTCCGTGAGTTCGTCCGGCGAGGTCAAGCGTTTCGAACGCTTCGAGGCGCCCTATGCCAGCATGGTGCACGACTTCATCGTCACCGAGAACCATGTCCTGTTCCCGATCCTGCCGATCACCGGCAGCATGCAACGCGCGATGCGCGGCCAGGCACCCTACGCCTGGGAGCCGGAGAAAGGCGCCTATGTCGGCGTCATGAAGCGCAGCGGCTCGTCCAAGGACATCGTCTGGTTCCGCGCCGAGACCTGCTACGTTTTCCACGTCATGAACGCGTGGGAGGAAGGCAACCGCATCATCGCCGACGTGATGCAGTTCGAAGAGGCGCCGCTGTTCAACCATCCCGACGGCTCGCCGACCGATCCGCAGAAGAACCGGGCGCGCTATTGCCGCTGGACCTTCGACCTCGCCGGCAACACCGACCGCTTCACGCAAACCTATCTCGACGACCTCACCGGCGAATTTCCCCGCGTCGACGATCGCCGCGCCGGCCTTGCGAGCAATCACGGCTGGTACGCCTGCGCCAATCCCAACCTGCCGATGTTCGGCGCGCTGTCGGGCATCGTGCATGTCGACGGCCGTGGCAAACGGCTCGGTCACTACCTGTTGCCCGCCGGTGATACGATCTCGGAGCCCGTCTTCGTCGAGCGCAGTGCCGATGCCGCGGAAGGCGACGGCTGGCTGCTCGCCGTGGTCTGGCGCGCCCGCGAGAACCGCAGCGACCTCGCCGTGTTCAATGCGCAGGACGTCGAGGCCGGCCCGACCGCGCTGGTCCATCTCGGCCACCGCGTGCCTGATGGATTCCATGGCAATTGGGTCGGGGCGGAGTAGCGACGAAAGGTCTCGCGTTCCGGACTTTCCGAGACACCGGGATGCAAAGCATCCCGGTGTCTCACGTCGACAATGAGTGCCCCGCTAGCGCCCTCACTTCCGATATTTTGTTTCGCACAAACCAAAAGACGCCGCACCCGACCAGCAGATTGACAACGAGCATCAGAATTCCCAGCCAAGATCGAAGCTCAGGATCGTCGTAAAGCGGATACGGGGAGAAAATCACAAGATATGCAAAGAGTGCGATAAATATCCGCTCAATGCTATCGATGGCCATTCGGGTGTCGATCTCGAACTTTGCAAGCGCGCGACGGGTTAGCACCGCCAGCGCGAGCAGAAACAACGATGAGACGACCCGGATCGCCCAATCATGTTGGAAGACCCCCACCGTCGCGAGGCCGGCCACCGCTAGAACAACAGCCAGGATGGAAATCCGTGAGACCCAGCGCCGGAATTGTTCGAGTGCCATCGGCATCTCTGAGGGACTCATATTCATGCTGCAATCGTTGCCAACGAGCGTGATGATCCACCGCGCCCAACCTGCCCAACTATCACGCGATATATAACACTTGGCCGCCAAGGTTGGAGCGCGAAAGCACTGAGATCCCTGGTTGATTATGGCTGGATCACGATTTTGACACTGTAAAGATTTCGCTTGACGCTCTCCTTTTCCGCCCCTAGGGTATCTTTACGGTGTAAAGATCAGCCTTCGAGGCTTGCAATGACGATCTTCCTGATCCTCGCTCCCTACGGCGCCTTCGCCACGCTGATGCTGATGACCTCGGCGACCGTGAGCCTGCTCTGTGCTGCCCTGATCTGCCTTGCCGTCATCGCCTTCGATGTCGCGCGCGGCCGCAGCATCAAGACCCTCGGCATCGGTTCGGTGATCGTGTTCACCGCGATTGGCATCTATCTGACCTTCGTCGACGCAACGCCGAGCAGCATCGCAGTCAAGATCGCCGTCGATGCCGGCATCCTCCTCGTGTCATTCGGTTCGATGCTGATCGGTCATCCCTTCACCCTGCAATATGCCGTCGAGCAGGTCGATGCCGAGACCGCGAAACTGCCCGGCTTCATCCACGCCAACTATTTGATCACCGGAGCCTGGGCGGCCGCGACGCTGTTGATGATGATCGGCAACATCGCGGTGCTCTACATGCCGACCTTGCCGCTATGGACCGGCCTCCTCGTCGCCTTCGCCGCGCGCAACGCCGCGGTCGGCTTCACCCGCTGGTACCCGCACTATCGCGCGGCCAAGTACGGCACGCCGCCCGCCAGCGCGCTGCTGTCGCACTGACGCAGCCGTTAGCCATCGCAGAACAATCACGCGCCCGAGGAAACGGAAACCACGACGATGAAGAGCGTATTTGCCAAGCTTGCGAGCGACTTCCTCTCCACCATCGTGTTCCTGGTGGTCTATCTCGCGACCGACAACGTGCTGATCGCCACCGGCGTTGCGATCGTCGGCGCGATCGCGCAGGTGATCTATGCGCGGGTGAAGGGACAGGAACTCGGCTATATGACCTGGGCGAGCCTCGGGCTCGTGATCGTGCTGGGTGGCGCGACGCTCCTCACCAACGATCCGCGTTTCGTGCTGGCGAAGCCCGCGATCGGCCATATCGCGATCGGTGCGATCATGCTCAAGCGCGGCTGGATGCTGCGCTATCTGCCGCCGATCGTGACCCAGACCATTCCGGAATACGCCACCCTCGCCGGCTATGCCTGGGCCGGGTTGATGTTCATCCTCGCCGCGGGCACGATTGCGATCGCGGCGACCGGCGACATGAAGCTGTGGGCGTTCTACGTGTCGGTGGTGCTGCTCGGCGCCAAGATCGCCGCCTTCGCGATCCAGTACGTCGCCTTCCGCTTCCTGATCGGCAACCGGCTGCGCGCCGCCGCCCGCGCCTGATCGCCGCAGCGGCGAACTAGGCGCGCGCGGCAAGATGGGCTATACCCGCGCACGCATTCATCTCGAGGGGAGACATCTATTATGGCGGTGGACGGAAACTGGAATCTGACGATGACGACGCCGATGGGCGAGCGCAAGGCGACGCTGTCGCTTTCGAGCTCGGGCGGCACGCTCACCGGCACGCAAGGCGCCGAAGGCAATTCCACCGAGATCTTCGACGGCACCGTGAATGGCGACAGCGTCGCCTGGAAGGTTTCCATCACCAACCCGATGCCGCTGACGCTGGAATTCAGCGGCAAGGTTTCGGGCGACGGCATCTCCGGCGAGATGGGCATCGGCCCGATGGGCAGCTTCCCCTTCACCGGCACCCGCGCCTGACACACCGACCAGGCGGATCGGATTATTCCGCATCGAACATTCAGGCCGCGCCGATGACCGGCGCGGCCTGAATTTTTATCGGCACCATGGTGTGAACGCCAGCATGGCTGCCGGCAACAATTTCGCCAACTTTCCTCCCGATCACGTCAGCCGCTCTGGCGGGCGATCGCCGGCAAACCGGAAAGTAGGTGATATGCCGACCTCAATCACACGCCGTATTGTGCTCGCGGCATCGGCTATGGCCGTTCCGGCGCTGCGCGTATCCGCTGCACGAGCCGAGCCTGGGCAGCACAGCATCGAACATCGCTTGAAGGACGTCGAGGTCCAAAGCCGTGGCTGGCTGGGTGTCGCCCTGCTGGACACCGCGACCGGCAAGCTCATCGGCAACCGCATCGACCAGCGGTTTGCCATGTGCAGCACCTTCAAGGCGCTCGCCGTGGCCCTTGTGCTGGCGCGGGTCGACCGCGGCGAGGAACAACTGGACCGCCGCGTCGTCTTCTCCGAACACGATCTGGTACCACCATCGGTCGCGACCCAACCTCACGTTGGTCCCGGAGGGATGACGGTCGCAGAGCTCTGCGA
>NZ_DDOP01000041.1:1016-1665 GCF_002341725.1 Bradyrhizobium sp. UBA2491 | reverse complement strand
CGCCGCCAATCTGCTGCTGGCGAGCTTCGGCGGCCCCGCCGCCCTGACGGCTTACCTGCGCTCGCTGGGCGATCCGGTCACGCGTCTCGATCGGGTCGAGCTGGATCTGAACATCGTCAAGCCGGGCGAGCAGCACGACACCACCTCGCCGGCCGCCATGGCGCGGACACTGCAACGGCTGCTTCTCGGAGATGCGCTGTCGGAGCCCTCGCGCGCACGGCTGACCGGCTGGATGGCCGGCGCGAAGGACGCCGCAACGACCCGGCTGCGGGCCGGACTGCCGCAGGGATGGCGGATCGCCAACAAGCCCGGCACCTGGAAGGGCATCGCAACCAACGATGTCGGCGTGATCTGGCCGCCGGGCCGCGCCCCGATCGTGGTCGCAGCCTATCTCGCGGACGCGCCGACGCCTGTCGCGACGCAGGAAGCCATTCTTGCGGAGATCGGCCGGATCGTAGCCGAAGCCAGCTAGCGCGGGCTAGAACCAGATCTGCATCGGCAGACCATGCGCATCCAGCGGCCGCGCTCCTTCGGGAACGCAGCCAGTCGGTTCATGCGCGGCAATGGCCACCGCGCAGGCATCGAGTACGTCGTCGCGTTTGGCGCCGGAGCCGATCCGCGTCACGGTGAGCCAGCGATCGATCTCGCG
>NZ_DDOP01000041.1:363-836 GCF_002341725.1 Bradyrhizobium sp. UBA2491 | reverse complement strand
GAGCCAGCGATCGATCTCGCGAAAGCCCGAGCGCTTGAGCAGCTTGCGGCGAAGGACGTCACCCGCTTGCGATTTCTTCGCCGGCAGCGGCACGCCGCCATTCAGCAGCAGGAAAACCAGTTCTGGATGCACCTCGCGGATGTCACGCCCAGCGTTGTCGCGAACGAACGCATCGACCTCCATGATCTTGTTGCCGAGATGCCAGAGCTGGCGTGAGACGCGGGTCTGGCCGCGGCGTAACGCGTCTCTATTGGCCTTGTCGGGATCGGAAAATTCCCGCCACAGCCAGCGCCGCGCGCCGGTGAAGACGCGCGAGCTGTGCGGACGCAGGCGTTCGCGGGCAAGACGGTCGCAAATGCGCTCGCCATCATCGGTCATGCCGATCGGGATATCGATCCCGGCACGATCGAACGGCCGCGCGAGCGCGGCCGCAATATCGCCGTGAAAGGAAACCGTGCGCCGGTCGCCATCGA
>NZ_DDOP01000041.1:0-148 GCF_002341725.1 Bradyrhizobium sp. UBA2491 | reverse complement strand
CCGTGCGCCGGTCGCCATCGATGGTGACGGCGACCCAGCCCTTTGAAAATCCGTCGAGGCCGACCGCGATCAACCCAGATTCAATTCCTTGAAGAAGTCGTTGCCCTTGTCATCGATGATGATGAAGGCCGGGAAGTCGACCACTTCG
>NZ_DDOP01000014.1:11722-104242 GCF_002341725.1 Bradyrhizobium sp. UBA2491 | reverse complement strand
CTGGGTGCGCATCTTGCGCTGCGACGCCTGCACGCCGATCTCGGCCAGGCGATCCGATATCTCGGCGTGCGACAGGCCGATCAGCGACGGCTTGGCCGGCGGCACATAGGTCTCGAGCGGAACCTTTTCGACCAGCGCATTGGCACCGGACACGGCTGTCGTGGTCACTGTATCGGTCATGAAACCTCAAATAGGCCTTCCAGCCGGTGCTGGAAAGCCTCCAAATACCTCGATTTGACGTCACTCAGGCGGGTCTTCGTGTCCTACCGCCGGCAGTCCTGCCCCAGCCGGTCGAGCGCCTGCGCCAGGCCCTTCAGCGAGAAGCTGTCGATCGTCTCGGTACCCTTCGCCGAGACGGCTTTTACGGTCAGATCGGCCGATTTGC
Organism: Bradyrhizobium sp. UBA2491; assembly: GCF_002341725.1. Classification (NCBI taxonomy): domain Bacteria; kingdom Pseudomonadati; phylum Pseudomonadota; class Alphaproteobacteria; order Hyphomicrobiales; family Nitrobacteraceae; genus Bradyrhizobium; species Bradyrhizobium sp. UBA2491. The sequence goes on along the minus strand of NZ_DDOP01000014.1, from coordinate 103,857 downwards.
GCATGGCTTCCACCATCCGCTCCTCCTCGGCCGCATTCTTGATCCAGAGGCCGTCGCCCTGCGTGTACATCGCATAGGTTCCGCCGCCAACCTGGAGCGTCGATTCCGAGCCCGGCTTCACGGTGTAGCCGATCATGATCGAGACTTCGTTGACGACCTTCTCCGCCGGACGGGTGGAGATGAAGGCATAGGCCGGATCGCGGGGCCGATTCGGTGGGTTGGTCTTCGACGACGACGGCTTGGCGAGCGCAAAGCACACCTTCTTGCCGTTCGGCGAGGCGGTGTACGCACCCCAGGTTCCGAACTGTCCGATCAGCGTCGGCTCCGCGCCACCGGCCGCAGCCGCGGCGGCCGACGGCGCCGGCTTGGCCGCTTCCTTGGCCGTATCTTTCTTGGGTGCAGCCTGCATCGGTGCAAGGGAGATGATCCCGCACAGGACACAAGCCGCCAGTGATGTCAGAATCTGCCGCACGGCCAACTGGTTCCCCCATCATTGTGACTGCAAGATGGCCCGGCGATTCCCCCTCCGCCGGCTCGGATGGATAACCGGGAAACGCTTTTTTGGGAAGGCAGTCAGGCCGGGACGCGCGTCAGCCAAAAGCCGCACGCGCGTTGTCGCACCTTGGTGCTTGTTGTCGGTGATCAGCCTTTGGCGCGCGCCGCGCGCTGGCTCTCCCATTGCGCGTCGGTCCATTGCAGCAGGTCCTCGGCACCTGAACTGCGCAGATGCGAGCCGCCGTCCTGCACCACCATCTCACCATTGATGTAGCCGGCCTGATCGGAGATCAGGAAGCTCGCGAGATTGGCAAGCTCGGAATGCTCGCCGGCGCGGCCGAGCGGATTGCGATGCGCCCAGCTCTCGCCGCGCCCTTCGGGACGCAACTGCCCGGTGGCCCCCGCTGTCGGGAACGCGCCCGGCGCGATCGCCACGGTGCGGATGCCCTTCGGGCCCCACTCCACGGCAAGGCTCCTGGTCATCGCCAGCACCGCGGTCTTGGCCATCGACGATGGCACCGTGAAGGCACGGCCGGTGATGGTCGAGGTCGACAGGATCGAGAGCACCACGCCCTTGTGCTTGCCCTCGATCCAGCGGCGGCCGGCGGCGAGCGTGCAGTACATCGTGCCATGCAGCGTCGGCGCCAGGATCGCGTCCGCCGCACGGAATGACAGATGTTCGCTCTGCGCAATAAAGGTTGCGGCAGCATTGTTGACGAGCACGTCGATCGGCCCGTCCTGCCAGACCTGATCCATCATCGCTTCGACCGCGGCGCCGTCGCGGATATCGCAGCGCGCGATCGAAACCTTGGCACCGAACTCGTTGCGGAATTTGCCGGCGGTTTCCTCGAGCAGCGTCTCGCGCCGCCCGCAGATGATCAGTTCAGCGCCGAGTTCGGCGAAGCGCCCGCCCATCGCCGCGCCGAGGCCGGAGCCGCCGCCGGTGATCAGGATGCGCTTTTTCGCTAGCAGGCCTTTTTCAAACAAAGTTTGATCCCTCCGCTTTGTATTGTCGCTCCGCCGCAAATCCGGCATGAAGCTTGTAGTTCAAAATCCTGCAGCTCTTTCTGCGTCCGAAACTCAGGTGTGTCCATGAAAGCCATCCTCTGCTCGCAATACTGTCAACCCGACGATCTCGTGCTGACTGATGTGCCCGATCCGGTGGCTGGTCCCGGCGAAGCCGTGATCGCGATCAAGGCGGCAGCGCTGAACTTCTTCGACATCCTGATGATCCAGGGCAAGTATCAGATCAAGCCGCCGTTCCCGTTCTCGCCGGCCGCCGAAGTCGCCGGCGTGATCGAGAGCGTCGGCGCCGGCGTCACCGATCTGAAGGTCGGCGACCGTGTCGTTGCGTCATGCGGCCACAACGGCGCGCGCGACAAGATCGCGCTGCCGGCGAATACGATCGTGAAGATTCCCGACAATCTCGATTACGATCGCGCCGCAGGGATCATCATCATCTACGGCACCGCGCTGCATGCGCTGGAAGATCGCGCCAGCCCGAAGCCGGGCGAAACGCTTGCGGTGCTCGGTGCCGCCGGCGGCACCGGACTTGCCGCGTGCGAACTCGGCAAGCTGATGGGCCTGAAGGTGATCGCCTGCGCGTCGTCAGACGAGAAGCTCGCCTTCGCCAAGCAGCACGGCGCCGAGCTGACGCTGAACTACGCCAAGGAAGATCTGAAAGAGGGCCTGCGCAAGCTGACGAACGGCAAGGGCGCCGACATCGTGTTCGATCCGGTCGGCGGCGCCTATGCCGAGGCCGCGCTGCGCTCGACCGCGTGGGAAGGCCGCTTCCTGGTGATCGGCTTTGCCGCCGGCGACATTCCGAAGATCCCGCTCAACCTCGCGCTGCTGAAGGGCTGCGACATCCGCGGCGTGTTCTGGGGCGCCTGGGCGCGGCAGAATCCGGAGAAGAACCGCAAGAACCTCGAGAAGCTCGTGCAGTGGACCGCCGAGGGCAAGATCTCCTCGCATGTCGATCGCACCTTCCCGCTGTCGCAGACATCAGAAGCGCTGAAGGTGCTCGCCGGCCGCAAGGCGATGGGCAAGGTCATCCTGCATCCGGGTAGCTGAGCGGGGATCGTGTAGCCCGGATGGAGCGTAGCGAAATCCGGGCTACGACTTATTCCGCGTTTTCAGGCACGCCGCGCTTCAACGCGGCGCGCGCGGCTTCGCGGTGCTCCGGCGTGATGTGGCTTGCCACCATGCGGATCGCGGTGGCCAGCACCGCGGCATCATCGGTGAAGCCGAGCACCGGCAGCACGTCCGGAATGAAATCGAACGGCAGGATGAAATAGGCGATCGCGCCGAGCAGCGCTGCCTGGACGTGGCGCGGCGTCTGCCGGTCGAACGCGCAATAATACGCGGCCAGCAGATCCTCGGCGAAAGGCACGCGCGCGACCACCTTCTTGAACTTGACCCAGAAGCGGCGGCGCACGCTCTCGCGGTCCTGCGCCAGCCGGTCGGCAGGCTCAAATCCCACGCTGTGTTCGGTCGTTGCCATCGCACGGTTCCCTGACGCCGCACGGTGATCCGGCGGCGAACGCTACCGAATCTGGGGATGTCGAATGGCCGCTGCAAGGTTGTGCGCAGCCGGCTCAGCTGACCCCAAGCTGCCTTGCGATCGCGTTCATGGCCTTGGCGAGGTCGATATCGCGCTTGGTCACCCCGCCGACATCGTGGGTCGCCAGCACGACCTCGACCGTCTTGTAGACGTTCTTCCATTCCGGATGATGGTCGTTCTTCTCGGCGACCAGCGCGGCGCGCGCCATGAAGCCGAATGCCTCGTTGAAGTCCTTGAACACGAAGGTCTTTGCGATCGCCTCGCGTCCGGCAAGCTCCGACCAGCCGGCCAGTTCCCAGAGGGCGGCCTTCCTCGCTTCCGCTGACAGCCGTTCGACCATGGGCTCGTCTCCTGTTTGGCGCCGATCTTAACCTAACAACTGGCCTGCGGGGTGGGATCCATGCCGAAATTAGGGCCGAAATAGCGTCCTATCGCCGCTGGTAACCATGACGGAGATGTAACATCTGTCGGTGCAGGAATTTGCTACAAATCCAGGATGTGTGCGCATTGGTAGTTTTGCGAGATTGAGCCCAGACGATTGTTTGCGAGATCGATGACCCAAGATCGATGACCGACGGCTCCGCCAGCATATCGCCCAAGCCGCTGCGTTCGGCAAAGCAGCGGCTGATGTTCGTCTTGATCGCAGGCGCGCTGGCCATCGTCGGCGCGATAACCGCGGGCTATTATTTCGCGGTCCGTCCGGTGACGCTGAAGATCGCCGTCGGGCCGGCCAACAGCGACGATCTCCGGGTGGTGCAGGCGCTGGCGCAGGCCTTCAACAACCAGCAGCATACCCAGGTCAAACTGCGCCCGGTGCAGACCGAGGGTGCCAGCGCCAGCGCGCAGACGCTGGCCGACGGCAAGGCCGATCTCGCCATTATCCGCGGCGACCTCGACGTGCCGAAAAACGCGCAAGCCGTCGCGGTGCTGCGCAAGAATGTCGTGGTGATGTGGGTTCCGCCGGCCACGAAGGGCAAGGGCCGCAAGGCCACGAAGATCACCAAGATCGCACAACTTGCCGGCCGCAAGATCGGCGTCGTCGGCCGCACCCCGGCCAATGTCAATCTGCTGAAGCTGATCCTGACCCAATACGGCGTCGATCCGATGAAGGTCGAGATCGTGCAATTCCCGGCCAATGAGGCGGTCGACGCCATCAAGAACCTGAAGGCCGATGCCTATCTCGCGGTCGGCCCGGCCAACAGCAAGGTCACGATCGATGCGATCACCGCATCGGCCAAGGACGGCGAGCCGACCTTCCTTCCGATCGACGCCTCCGAGGCGATCGCGCAGAATCATCCGGCCTATGAGGCCGCGGAAATTCCGGCGGGTTCGCTCGGCTCCGCCGATCGGCCCGAGGATGAGGTGAAGACCATCAGCTTCTCCCATCACATTGTCGCACGAAAAGGCCTGTCGGACGCAACCGTCGCGGCATTCACGCGGCAATTGTTTGCGATCCGGCAATCGCTCAAGAACGACTTCCCGCTTGCCGCCAAGATCGAGACGCCCGACACCGACAAGGACGCCACCATTCCGGTGCATCCGGGCGCGGCCGCCTTCGTCGACGGCGAAGAGAAGACCTTCCTCGACCGCTACAGCGACTACATCTGGTGGAGCCTGATGGCGTTCTCGGCGATGGGCTCGGCCGGCGCGTGGTTCGCCGGCTATCTCAAGCAGGACGAACGCAACACCAACACCTCGCAGCGCGAACGCCTGCTCGAGATGCTGAAGGCCGCGCGGCAAAGCGATTCGACCGAGGAACTCGACCAGATGCAGGCGGAAGCCGACGACATCCTGCGCCATACGCTCGACTGCTTCGAGCATGGCGCCATCGAGGAAGGCACGCTGACCGCGTTCAACATCGCGCTCGAGCAGTTCCACAACGCCGTCGCCGACCGCAAGGCGTTGCTGCTGAGCATGCCGCAGAATCTGCAACGCGCCGCGACGCAGTTTCGCGCGGCGGGTACGGCGTAACGGCCCGCTCGCACCAATCTCTCGCCGAGAGTTCCTTCGCCTCTCCCGCTTGCGAACAACTTCCTTCGTTTTTTTTCGGCTCGTCTGCCGAAAACTGGTGAGGGAGTCCGCGGCGGCAGGGTTCCCTCCCCCCTTGCGGCGGAGGGTTAGGGAGAGGGGTGCCACACGGGTGGTCGATCCGGATGCGCGCGAAGCACGCCAAGACGTTCGACCTACGCCTTGCCCTTTAGCGCCTCGCCGATCTCGTCGAGCACCTTGGGGTCCTCGATCGTGGCCGGCATGGTCCAGGGCTCGCCATCGGCGATCTTCTTGATGGTGCCGCGCAGGATCTTGCCGGAGCGGGTCTTCGGCAGCCGCGCCACCGTGATCGCGAGCTTGAACGCCGCGACCGGCCCGAGCTTGTCGCGCACCAGCGCCACGACTTCCTTCTCGACCTGATCCGGCGGCTTGGTCACGCCGGCCTTCAGCACCAGGAAGCCGCACGGCACCTCGCCCTTGATCGCATCCCTGACGCCGAGCACGGCGCATTCGGCGACGTCGGGATGCGAGGCCAGAATTTCTTCCATGCCGCCGGTGGAGAGCCGGTGGCCGGCGACATTGATGATGTCGTCGGTGCGGCCCATCACCCAGACATAGCCGTCGTCATCCTTGTAGCCGGCATCCGAGGTTTTGTAGTAGCCGGGGAATTCCGAGAGATAGGCATCCCTGAAGCGATCGTCCTGCTGCCACAGCGTCGGCAGGCAGGCCGGCGGCATCGGCAGCTTGATCACGATCGAGCCCATGGTGCCGGCCGCGACCGGCTTCGCCGCCTCGTCGACGATGTCGACCTGATAGCCCGGCATCGGCACCGTCGGCGAACCGTGCTTGACCGGCAGTTGGCCGAGGCCAACCGGATTGCCGGCGATGCACCATCCGGTCTCGGTCTGCCACCAGTGATCGATGACCGGCACCTTCAATTGCTGTTCGGCCCACTCCACGGTCGGCGGGTCGGCGCGCTCACCCGCGAGGAACAAGGTGCGGAAGCTGGAGAGATCATAGTTGCGGATGAACTTGCCCTCGGGGTCTTCCTTCTTGATCGCGCGAAACGCGGTCGGCGCGGTGAAGAAGGCGACCGCCTTGTGCTCGCTGATCACGCGCCAGAACGCGCCGGCATCCGGCGTGCCGACCGGCTTGCCCTCATACATGATCGAGGTCGCGCCGTGGATCAGCGGGCCGTAGACGATGTAGGAGTGGCCGACCACCCAGCCGATGTCGGAGCCGCACCACCAGATCTCGCCGGGCTTGACGCCGTAGAGATTGTACATCGACCATTTCAGCGCGACGAGATGCCCGCCATTGTCGCGCACCACGCCCTTCGGGATTCCGGTCGTGCCCGAGGTGTAGAGGATGTAGAGCGGATCGGTGGCGGCGACCGGCACGCAGGGCGCCATCTTGCCGGCGTCGAGCGCGGCACGGCGCAGCGTCGCCCAATCATGGTCGCGGCCCGCGGTGAGCTCGCAAGCCTGCTGCGGCCGTTGCAGGATGATGCAGGTCTCCGGCTTGGTGCCGGCGAGACGGATCGCTTCGTCGAGCAGCGGCTTGTATTGCACGATGCGCCCGGGCTCGATGCCACAGCTCGCCGAGAAGATCAGCTTCGGCTTGGCGTCGTCGATCCGGGTCGCGAGCTCCTTCGCCGCGAAGCCGCCGAACACCACGCTGTGCACCGCGCCGATCCGCGCGCAAGCCAGCATCGCGACCACGGCTTGCGGGACCATCGGCATATAGAGGATGACGCGATCGCCCTTGGCCACGCCGAAATCCTGCATGACCGCGGCGAGCGCCTGCACTTCCTTCAGCAGCTCGGCATAGGTGAATTTGGTGATCGTGTTGGTGAGCGGGGAATCGTGGATCAGCGCGACCTGGCTGGCGCGGCCACCGGCGACGTGGCGATCCAGCGCATTGTAACAGGTGTTGACCACTGCACCGGTGAACCAGCGTCCATAGGCGCCGGTGGATGGATCGTAGATCTTCTTGGCCGGCTCGATCCAGTCGATCTCGCGCGCCGCTTCCGCCCAAAAGCCCTCGGGGTCTCGAAGCGAGCGGGCATACACCTCATGATACCGGCTCTGCTGAATGTTCATCGCGTTTCTCCCAGTGCATCCCTCGCGTCATGGCCGGGCTTGGCCCGGCCATCCACGTCTTTCGAAGCCGAAGCAAAGAGAGACGTGGATGCCCGGCACAAGGCCGGGCATGACGAACACGGATGGTTCGTCATCTTTGGCGGTCATTGTCATGGGCTCGACCGATAATTCAAGCCGCAAACTCACCGACGTTAGCACTAATAGCCGTCGACCCCGTTGATCTGCTGCAACCGCTCGCGCATTGCCTTTTGCAGATCGTAGCCCGGCTTGCCGAATTCGGCATTGCGGCGGACGATGAACTGATCCTGCGCGCGCTGCAACTCGCGGGCCTGACGCGGGTCCTTTGCCTCGCGCACCGCGCGAAAGGTCGATGCGCCGATCTCGCGATCGAGATCGGCGAGCTCGGGATTGGCGCAGATTGCTTTTTCCACCGGGCGGCGCGCCTTGCGGCAATCGAAGCTCGGCTTGCCGGCGACCGCCATCATCGCGCCGATCCGCTCCAGTTCCAGCGACAGCGACTTGTAGTTGGCCTTGGCCGCGGCATGGTTCGGGTCGAGCTTGACGGCCGCGCCGAAATCCATGATCGCCTTCGGCCGGTCGCCCTTGCGGCGCCAGAGCTCGCCGCGCGCATTGTGGGCATCGGCGAGCGACGGATCGAGCCGGAGCACGGTGTCGTAATCGGCGATCGCCCGATCGATCATCTGCTTGCGGTCATAGGCGCCCGCGCGCGCCGTCAGGGCCTTGATCCGATCCGGTCTCGCGGTCTTCTCATTGTCGATCAACGCGCCGCAGACCTCGATGGTCTTGTCGTCATCCGCCGCAGCAGCCGCCGCGACGCAGGGGCCGGGATCGGCCTGCACATCCTTGCCGGGCTCGCTGCTCGTCGCGCGCGCAACGCCGGCCGAGAGCCATACGCAGACCAGCGCCGCGCCCAGAGTTGCAGAATTGCGTCGCATGTCGATCACCGAGACAACGTTCCCTTCGATGCGCGGCCCGCCGGTCTCCCGTTGCCGGCCGCACACCATTTGCCGCAAAACCACACGCTGGATTATACGTCAATTGCGACGATCGGCTGCACCTGCAACCGCATTCGGAGCCGCATCCGGGGGTTCGCCTTGCTGACATTCGAATGGATCATCGGCCTGTTGCTCGCAGCGGTGGCGCTGTCGGCGCTGGCGCGGCGGATCAAGGTGCCCTACCCGACCTTCCTGGCGATCGGCGGCGTGCTGCTGACGCTGCTGCCGTGGGCGCCGACCTGGGCGCTGGAACCGGAACTGGCGCTGGCGCTGTTCGTCGCACCGGTGCTGCTCGACGCCGCCTTCGACACCTCGCTGCGCGATCTCCGCAACAACTGGCTGCCGGTCTCGACGCTGGTCGTGGTCGCGGTCGGCGTCACGACGACGGCGGTCGCCGTGGTCGCGCACTGGCTGCGGCCGGACATGCCATGGCCGGTTGCGATTGCGCTTGGCGCGATCGTGGCGCCGCCGGACGCCGCCGCCGCCACCGCGATCCTGCGCCAGGTCAAGCTGCCCTACCGGATCCAGAAGATCCTCGAGGGCGAAAGCCTGCTCAACGACGCCAGCGCGCTGCTGATCTATCGGGTCGCGGTCGGCCTGGTCGCCGCCGAGCACATGAAGATCCGCGAGTTCGTGCCATCGATCACGATCGCGCTGGTCGGGAGCCTCGCTGCCGGCTACCTGTTTGCGCAGGTCTGGATGATGATCACCCGCCGCGTCACCGAGGCGCCGAGCGCGATCATCACCCAGTTCGGCGGCACCTTCATGGTGTGGATAATCGCCGAGCATCTCGGGCTGTCCGGCATCCTCACCATCATCGCCTATGCGATCACCATCGCCCGCACCGCGCCGGCGCGCACCTCGGCACGGTTGCGCGTGTCGTCCTATGCGGTGTGGGAAACCGTGGTCTTCGTGCTCAACGTGCTGGCCTTCATGCTGATCGGCCTGCAATTGCGCCCGATCTGGTCGGACCTCGACGCCGAGGTGCGGTGGAAATATTGCAGCTTCGCGGCCGCGATCCTCGCCGTGGTGATCCTCGCCCGCATCCTCTGGGTAATGCCGTACGGCGCGCTGCTGCGCACCCTGAAAGCGCGGCATCTGCTGCCCGCCGATGTGGTGGAGGCGGTGCCGACCTTGAAGCGCGGCTTCATCGTATCCTGGTGCGGCATGCGCGGCATCGTCACATTGGCGGCGGCGTTCGCGCTGCCCGAATGGTTTCCGTATCGCGACCTGATCCTGCTGACGGCGTTTGCCGTGGTGCTCGGCTCGCTGGTGATCCAGGGCCTGACCTTGCGGCCGCTGATCCTGGCGCTGAACTTCGATGACGACGATCCGGTCGGACGCGAGGCGGCGCATGCCCGCAGCATCGCCTTTCGTGCCGCGCTCGAGGCGATCGAAACCGATCCGTCGGAGGAAGCCGAGATCCTGCGGCTCGAATACCGCGCCGTGCTGCTGCGCGCCGAGACCGATGGCGGGTTGAGTTCGCGCGAGCTGCCGGCCGATCCGCTGCGGCGCCGCGCCATTGCCGCCGCGCGCCAGGCACTGCTCGGTTTGCGCCGCACCGAGGCGATCGGCGACGACGCGTTCCATCTGGTCGAGGAGGAACTCGACCGCGCCGAGCTCAGCGCCGAGGTGTAAGCGTGAAGAGATTGGGTCGAACTGGATCGGCAGCGGAGCTTCACCTCTCCCTTGGGAGAGATGAACCGATCGTTCGTTGCTCAGGCGCCCGATTTCGAGGTGATGCCGCCGTCGACCACGAGCTCGATGCCGGTGACATATTTCGATTCGTCTGACGCCAGGAACAGCGCGGCATTGGCGACGTCCCAGGCATCGCCCATGTGGCCCATCGGCACCTGCGCGTCGCGGGCGCGCCACATCGCCTCGACATCGCCCTTGGCGTAGCTTTGCGCCAGCCCCGCCGAATGCGCCACCATCGGCGTCTTCATCAGCCCGGGCAGGATCGCGTTGACGCGGACATGCTTGGAGGCGAACTCGACCGCGGTCGAGCGCGTCATCTGGTTCATCGCCGCCTTGCTCGCATTGTAGCTGACATAGGAGATGCCGACATGGCGGATCGAGGCGATCGAGGAGATGTTGATGATCGAGCCGCCGCCCTGCTTGATCATGACCGGAATGACGTGCTTCATCGACAGATAGGCGCTCTTGAGATTGACCGCGAACACGCGGTCCCACTCGGCTTCCGCCACCTCCACCACGCTGCCGACCTCGGCGATGCCGACATTGTTGTCGAGCACGTCGATACGGTCATAGGCCTTCAGGCAGGCCGCGACCATCGCCTCGACCTCGGCGGCGCGCGAGACATCGGCGGTGAAAGCGGCGGCCTTGCCGCCCTCCTCGGTGATGATCTTGACCGTCTCCTCGGCGGCGGCGCCGTTGCGATCGACGCAGAACACGCTGGCGCCCTCGCGCGCAAAGGTGACGGCGGTCGCCTTGCCATTGCCCCAGCCCGGCCCGATCGAGCCCGCGCCGACCACCATCGCAACCTTGCCCTTGAGCCGATCCATCGGTCGTTCTCCCGTTTGTCGTTGTGACGATCGTAGCCGGATGAGCGCCGCGATATCCGGGGCGGTTTTCCCGCATATCGCGCCGCTCATGCGGGCTATCGATCGTTGCAAGCTCTCATCGTGGTGACATTAGCACCGATCGGATGCCGGAAAATCTCCGATAGCGTCTGGCAGCGTCCCGCCGCGCACAGGTGCCATTCGCCGGCGGCGCCGGAATTGCCGAGCACGACCTCGGCCCTCGGCATGGGCTGCGGCGACCATTGAAACCAGCCGTTGACGAGGCGTGCGTCCGGCGGCGGCTCCATGCCGGCGCCAGTGCCCTTGATGCGGGCCTGCTGCAACGTGAGCCCGGCGGGCGTGACCAGCCAGTCTTCCTGCCATGCGGTCTTCTCGATCGAATGGGTCCAGGCCAGCGTGAATGCCGCGACCTTCAGCGTCTTCACGACCCCTGCGGAGGCAAGGCAGAGGCTCAAGCTGCGGCCACCGCATCGCGCGGACGTCGCCGCCATTGCCACAGCACGACAGCGGCGGCGAGCGTGAAGCCCGCCGTATCCGAGAACTGGAAATCGCCGAGCAGGCAGAGCGCGGCGCCGAACGCGACCGCGATCTCGATCCAGCTCAGCCGCGTGAACAGGAACCCGATCGCGACGATGCCGAACAGCGCGATCGCCACCAGCGCCTTGAAACTCGCCAGTGCCACCGCGCCGTAGAAGCCGAGCTGCGCGGCCATCGGGTCCCCGCCCTGCAACATCAAGGCCGGCGAATAAACGAAGATGAAGGGAATGACGTAGCCGGCAAGCGCGATCCGCATCGCCTCCCAGCCGATCTTGTCCGGGTTCTCCTTGGCGATCGGCGCCGCCGCCAATGCCGCGAGCGCCACCGGCGGCGAGAGGTCGGCCATGATGCCGTAGTAGAACGCGAACATGTGGCTTGCGATCAGCGGCACCCCCAGCTTGGCCAGCGCCGGGGCGGCGAGCGCGGCGGTGATGATGTAGGTCGGGATCGTCGGGATGCCGGTGCCGAGCAGGATCGACAGCAACATCGTCATGATCAGCGCCAGGAACAGGCTCTTGTCGCCGAGCCCGATGATCCAGCTGCCGAAGATGGTGCCGACGCCGGTCTGCGTCATCATGCCGATGATGGTGCCGACGATGGCGCAGGCCATGCCGACCGTCAGCGCCGACTTGGCGCTGTCGGCGAGCGAGTCACGACAGGCCCTGAGCGTGGCGCGGCCGCCGCGCGTGATCGCGGCGATCGCTATGAGGCCGGCAACGACGCCGATGACCGGGACGATCTCGAGCCCGTGGCGCGACACCGCGGCGACCACCAGCGCCAGCCCGATCCAGAAGATGTAGCGCACGACGGTGTTGGAGACGCCGAGCGTGATGCTGGCGCCGAGGATCAGCGCCACCGTCAGCGCCAGCCCCATGCTGCCGGCATAGAGCGGCGTGAAACCCTCGAACAGCATGTAGACCAGCGCCGCAAGCGGCAGCACCAGGTACCAGCGCGCCACCAGCGCCTTCCAGGCGCTCGGGATCTCGGAGCGCTTCATGCCGACGAGGCCATGCTTGCCAGCTTCCAGATGCACCATCCAGAATGCCGAGGCGAAGTACAGGATCGCCGGAATCACCGCCGCCTTGACGATCTCCGAATAGGGCACGCCGAGCGTCTCCGCCATGATGAAGGCGACCGCGCCCATCACCGGCGGCATGATCTGGCCGCCCATCGAGGCGGTGGCCTCGACGCCGGCGGCGAAGGCGCGGCGATAGCCGAACTTGATCATCAGGGGAATCGTGAACTGGCCGACGGTGACGACGTTGGCGACGCCGGAGCCGGAGATCGTGCCCATCATGCCGGAAGCGAACACCGCCACCTTGGCGGGGCCGCCGCGGGTGCGCCCGAACAGGCCGAGCGAGACATCGGTGAAGAGCTGGATCATGCCGGCACGTTCCAGGAACGAGCCAAACAGGATGAACAGGAAGATGTAGGTCGCCGACACGTAGATCGGCACGCCGTAGAAGCCTTCGGTGCCGAACGAGAGATGGGTGACGATCTGGTCGAAATCGTAGCCGCGATGGTTGAACGGCGACGGCAGATACTGCCCGAAGAACCAGTAGAGCAGACAGGCGCCGCACATCAGCGGCAGTGCCGCCCCCATCAGCCGCCGCGTGCCCTCGAAGATCAGGATAGCGAGCAGCGTGCCGACCGCGAGATCCATGTGGGTGGGATCGCCGTCACGGGCGATCAGGTCGGCATAGAAGATCCACTGGTAGAGGCCGCAGAGGAAGCCGCTCGCGCCGACGATCCAGCTCACCGCGCGGCCGAACGCGGTCTTGGCGGTGAAATTGCCGATCAGGCCAAAGGTCAACAGGATCAGGAAGCCGACATGGACGCCGCGCACCACCTGGCTCGGCAAATAGTTGAAGGCCGCGACATAGAGCTGGAACACCGCGAAGGCGAGGCCGATGGCATAGGCCAGATGCCCCCAGGCGCCGGGGCCGAAACCTTCCGGAAAGCCATGCTCGAAATTGTCGAATTCGACCTTGACGGGCTCAACGCCCCCAGCCTGCTGCTGCATTGAATCAATCCCCCGCCGTGCCCGCGACGCTTATATCTGCAGAGCTCACCCACCGAAAGTCGCGTCAGGAAAAACGCGCCCCGTCATTGCGAGCGAAGCGAAGCAATCCAACTCACCACGAGCGGAGAGATGGATTGCTTCGTCGCTTTGCTCCTCGCAATGACGAAGGAGCAGATGCGTTGGCCTTACTTGATCAGGCCCTTTTCCTTGTAATAGCGGATCGCGCCGGGATGCAGCGGCACCGGGCTGCCGGTCGCGGCGGCCTCGAGCTTGATCTCCTTGCCCGCCGCATGCGCGTTGGCGAGTTCCGGCAACGATTCGTAGACCAGCTTGGTCATTTGATAGGCGAGGTCGTCCGACACCGCGCTGGAGGTGACCAGGTAGTTCACGACCGCCGCGGTCGGCACATCCTTGTCCTGGCCGGTATAGGTATTGGCCGGGATGATCACCGAAACGAAGGGCGGGCCGATCTTGTCGACGGTCTCCTTCGGCACGGCGACGACGTTGATCTCGCTCGAGGTCGAGAGATCCTTCAGCGAGGCGACGCCGAGTCCTGCCGATTGCAGCGTGGCGTTGAGCTGGCGGTTCTTCATCAGGTCGACCGATTCGGCGAACGGCAGATACTCGACCTTGCCGAGATCCTTGTAGCTCATGCCGGCGGCCGCGAGGATCGCGCGCGAATTGAGCTCGGTGCCGGACTTCGGCGCGCCCACCGACAGGCTCTTGCCCTTGAGGTCGGCCAGCGTCTTGATGCCGCTTTCGGCGGTGGCGACGATCTGGATGTAGTTCGGATAGATCGCGCCGATGGTGCGCAGCTTGTCGAGCTTGGTCTTGAAGCCGGCCTCAGCGTCGCCTTCCCAGGCGGCCTTCAGCGAATCGCCGAGCGTGAAGGCGATCTCGCCGCGGCCCTGCTGCAGCAGCACCAGGTTCTCGACCGAAGCCTTGGTCGCCTGCACCTGGGTCTTCACGCCAGCAATCTTCTCGCCGTAGATCTTCCCCATCGCGACGCCGAGCGGATAGTAGACCCCGGAGGTGCCGCCGGTCAGCACATTGATGAACTGCTGGGCCTGCGCGACAGGCGCCGACAAAACGCTGGCTGCCACGATCGCAGCGGCCGTCAACCTTGAATTCATGAGCATTATTCTCCCCTAAGCCGGCCGGAAATTGGCCGGACACCCCCGCCGGGTCAACCTATCCAAATGACGCATACGTGACTGAAATCCCGAAGGCCGCATCGCGTGGCCGATACGGGAACTCTGCGCGCAAGCGGATTGGGAGATGGGCGATCACGCCGCGAGGTATTACTTGCAGCCGTCTCGGACCGTGCAGCGCGCGCCCGATGCGTTGCACCTCGCCCCGCCGACATGCGGGACGGGCGCGGTCCCGATCTCGCGATCGACGTCCCGACCAAACAGAAATGGGACGAGGTCTCGAGGCCGATCCGCGACCGCGCGTTGATGCCGGAGACGTTGCGAGTGGCGACCGCGACGTTACGCGTGCTGCGTCGGCATCGCGCGACCGGTGATCCGATTCGCCGTCGCAACTCCGCGACGTTTCGACGGATCACCTCGCGTGAAAGCGATCCGATGTCCGACAATGATGCAATTCGGCGCCGGCGTTGGCGCGACAACACAGTCATTAACGCCGTCCCCCGATGAGACATGCGCGGCGCGCATTTTTCCCGCGTTCGAATTCAGCTCGATCGCGCGCATGAACGTCGGATGACGCATTTGTTGCAGCCGTGACAGCGGTGAAACACAGCGGTTCCAGCATCATTTGATTCGAATTGAATCCTTTAAGGTTAGCGAGCCAATCAATGTATGAACCAGAAAATTCCATGATTGCCGCCGCTCCAGGATGTACGAGTCAAGCCGGGGTAACTACGGACAAGGCGGGGCATGAATCACATCAGTCACATCGCACACACACGGGCCGGCTGGTTCGGACATCGCAAGCTGACCCCGCGCGCATGCATTGCGGACAGCAAAAAACACCTTCGGACCTTCCTCGCAGAGGCCCTGGAAGACCTCGGCTTCATCACCAGTGAATGCAGTCAGGCATTGGAACTCGACGCCGTTCTCGATGCGGAACGGCCCGATCTTCTGGTGCTCGGCGTCTCCGTGGACGGCATCGAAGTCAGTAAAATTCTCGAGACTTTGGTGAGAAAGGACTACGGCGGCAAGGTCCTCGTGATCGGGCAACCGGACTCGATCATCGTCAAGGCGGTCCGGCAGATCGGCGATGAATATGGCATCGCCATGCTGCCGGCGCTGTCGACCCCGTTCAGTGCCGGAACCCTGCGTGACAGCCTGGCGTCACTGCTGCCGCTCGAGCCCGCGCCGAGCCCCGCGGTGGACGTGCCCGAAGCGCTGAAGGCCGGCTGGCTGGAGCTGTGGTATCAGCAGAAAATCCATCTCCGGACGCTGGTTCCGAGCGGCGCCGAGGCGCTGATCCGGATGCGCCATCCGGCCTGGGGCGTGGTGCCGCCGGCCTATTTCATTCCCGATGAAGGCGATCCGCATTTCCATGCGCTGTCGGAGTTCGTGATCGATCGCGCGATCGAGGACTGGCGCTATCTGCTGGAGCAGATCGGACCGGTCAATCTCTCGATCAATCTGCCGATCTCGTTCCTCGCCGACGACGACGCGGTGCGCGAACTGTGCCGCCGGATGCCGGATCACGCCGCGTTCGGCGGCCTGCTGATCGAGATCGACAGCACCGAGGTGGTCGACAATCTGGAGCTGGCGACCGATGTCGCGCGTCGCGTGGGGCTGCACAACATCGGCATCTCGATCGACAATGTCGGCGCCAACTGGCCGTCGCTGCTCGGACTGCCGAACTTCCCCTTCGTCCAGCTCAAGGTCGACCATCAATACGTCACCGGCTGCGCGGATCAGCGGCTGAAGCAGACCGTGTGCCGGCGGATCGTGGAGCTCGCCCATGACAGCGACGCGCAGGTGGTGGCCCAGGGCATCGAGACCCGCGCGGATTTTCTCGCCGCGCACGACATGGATTTCGATCAGGTCCAGGGCTACCTGTTCGGCAAGCCGATGGGCGTCAAGAAGTTCGCCCGCTCGCGCATGCACTTCTCGGAAAAAGAATCGGCGTCCTGACGCGACACCGCGCGTCAGGTCTCCGTGTCACGATCGATCGTGCGCAGCGCTTCGCCGCGCGCGATCAGCCGTTTCGCGTTGGAATAGGTCGGCACTTCAAGCAGCGAGCCGTCGAGCTCGACGCGGCCAAGGCCCTGCGTCCGCGCCGCCTCGAACGCGGCCACGATCCTGCCCGCCTCGCGCAACGCATCCGCGCCCGGCGTGAGGACGCCGTTGACGATGGCGGCATGCGCGGGATCGACCAGGCTCTTTGCGGTGTAGCCGAGCCGCCGCGCCCAGGCGGTGTCGCGCGCGACGCCGTCGGCATCGCTCCAGGTGTAGGGACAATCGACCGCGACGACACCGGCCGCGCGACATTCGACGATGAAGCGCTGCCGTGCGTAGGCGAGCTCGAGGCCATCGCTGCCGCGCTCGGCACCAAGATCTGCGGCGAGATCTTCCGACGCCATCAGGCAGCCGATGGTGCGCCGGCTCGCCACCGCGATCGCTCCGGTCTGCACCAGGCCGCGCGCGAACTCGATGTTCGGCAATAGCGACGTCGATCCCTCGGCGATGCCGTAGTCGCGCTCGAACCGCGTCACCGCCTCGTCGAGCCGGGCGACATGGTGCGGCTCGGCGACCTTCGGCAACGCGACGATATCCGGACCGCCGCGCATCACGGCGGCAAGGTCATCCATGCCGTCCTGATCGAGAGGGTTGACGCGGACCGCGACCACCACGCCCTGGTCGCGCCAGGCCGCGTAGAGATCGGCCGCCAGCGCCCGCGCCTTTGGGCGCAGCGATGGCGGGGTGAAGTCCTCGAGCTCGTGGATCAACACGTCGGCGCCACTGGCGGCGGCGTGTTGCAGCACCTGCTCGTTGGCGCCTTCGAGAAACAGCCAGGAGCGGCACAGCGAGGCCGGGCGCAGCTTGCGCGTCACGCCGCCCTCACCGTCACTGAAACGTCATGTCGAGGCATTTCGAGATGTCGGAGCCGAGGCCGGAAGAAATCGTGATGCAGCCACGGATCTTCTGGGTGGTGGTGTCGCTTGCCCAGATCGCATAGCCGCCGGTGCCGAAAAACGAGTTGGTGTTCGGTGGCTCGGTCTCGGTGGCGTCGAACGTATAATTGCCGTCGGTCTCGAAGATGCGCGGCTTCTTGGTGCAGCTGCCGTCGGCCTGGACGTTGATGACCTCCTTGTTGTCCTGCGTCAGCGCCAGCGACACCTGGCAGCGGAAGTACTCCGAGGTCTTGACGTTGAACAAATAAGCGTAGGATTTGCAGGTCGACGTCTTGAGCTTGCCGGCGGACAGGCCACGGCTACAGGAGATCCGCTGGTTGTTGGATAGCTTGAACTCATCCGCCTGCGCGACTGACGCCAGCGCCACGAATGACAGAGCGACACCGATACCGATCTTCATGACGTGGTTCATCCTGATCATCCCAAGGTGGTGCTTCCGGCAATCGAAGCGTTTGTAGACGGTAACGCGAAGATAGTCGCCAAGCTTGATGCGGGAAATCACAAAGTCGCCGTTCTCCGTGAGCGGTCGGACTGATTGTCGTATTGACGCGCGAATGGCGTTCGTGATTTGTTCAAAAGCGTGGGGACGACGCCGTTTTTCGGCCGGAGGGATCATGACGCATTTTTTGACCAAGACCTTTTTTACGACCGTAACCCTTGCCGCGATGACGACATATGCATTCGCGCAGGAGGCCGCGCCCTGGGAGTTGAAGTCCGACATGGGCTACGCCTATGACAAGGACGGCAAGACCTGGGCCTACAAGATGGGGACCAACAATGCCGGCACCTTGCTGAAGGGCGCCAAGAAGGTGCCGAAGGGGACGCTGTTCTTCATCGGCCAGAACGGCCAGCTCTACATGCGCTCCGGTCCCTATCTCGAAGGCAGCGGCAAGTTCATGTTCGGCTCGAATTAGAGCGCTTTCGAGCGAAGTTGAGGCCGGTTCGCGTGATGTAAACGCATCGAGAGAAGCGTCTCGGACTCCGGTCCTGATTCAATCAGAACCGGAAATACTCTGACGGTTTTCGGCAGAGTTCAGAACGCGGCGGCCAATTCCCTGGCGCCGGGTTTGTTGCTGTTGACGTCCATCCGCTCGTTGGTGACGGCGAGCAGCCTCGCCACCGTGTTGTGGCGGATCGCGACCGGGTTGCGCTCGTAGCCCGAGCGCTGGAAGAAGTTCGCGGTCGGCACCTGTTCGCGCATCGCCTGCGGCATGGTCACCATGTCGAGCCCGGTGCCGTCGCCGGTCAGGTTCATCATCTCGAGCTCGGCCGCGGTCAGCGGCCGGTTGTAGCCCTTGTTGCGCGCGAAGATCACCGAGGTCAGCAGCTTGTGGGTTTGCAGCATCGGGCCGACATCGATGTCGAGCACCATGGCGTGACACGCCCAGCCTTGCGGCGTGTCGGCCAGCCGCGCATGCGCCGACCAGTCGTCGGGCACGGTGCGCGTGAACGCGACCATCTTCTTCAGCACCGCGAGCTTGTGCTCCATCGCCTTGCGCGCCGGCCCCTGCGTCCGCGCCACCCGCTCGGTCAGGTCGCGCACGAATTCATGGCCCTGCTCGGCCAATAGCTCGACGGTGTTGGTGGTGAGCAGCTGGTTGTAGCCCATCGCGGTGGAGATGGCGCGCTTGCCGCCATGCTCGATGCCCGCCTGCACGTCGTAATTGCCGGTGCCGCCGGTCTCGAACGAATAGACCCGCACCGCCTGCTCCGGCGTCAGCCCTGCGGCGCGCGCGTAACGCGCATAGGCGCGCTTGAACTCGACCTCCGAGGTCGGCCGCTGCGGCGCGAACTGGAAATGCTCGGCCGCCGCCCGGACCAGATCCGCCGCCACCGGCAGCGTTTTCGTCGGACGCGGCGGCTTGCCGCCCTCTTCTTCCGGCGCCGGATTGACCGGCCGCTTCGGCCCCTCATAGACCGGCGGCTGTTGCAGCACGTAGTCGTCGAGCGTGATCTGCACGCGGTCGCGGCGCTTGGCATTGCGGCCGCGCCGCTTGTCGGCGATCGCACCCCAATAGGCGCTGGCGTCCTGTTCGAAGGCGGCGCGCGCCTCCTGGTACTCCTGAAGCTTGCGGCGATACTCCATGATCGCCTGCGGCGATGCCTGCGCCATCGCATTGGCGACGGAAGGCGGCAGCGCATCGGCCTCGCCGGCCAACACTGACGGCGCGCTGGCAACGAGCGCAAGCGCGACAAGTCCTGACGAGAGGCGAATCAATTGCGGGCGCATGACCTCGTTGTAGCAAGCGCGGCCGCGAAGTCAGCCCGGAATTGTTCGGGGCGCGGGCGGCGGGATGCCGCGATCACGTTCAGGATTTTCGCCACAATGCGGTGTTCCCCGCACAGAATCGTGGAGAAGCTGTGCGCCGTCGCGTCTGATGAACGTCACTTCCAGGCGAACACCGGCTGCTCGAGATCGGCGACGCGGGTGTTGCGCCCGGCCAGCACCTCGCGGAACTGATAGATCAACGCCGCAGTCGGCGCATGGATCTGCTGGCCACCGAGCCGGAACCGGATCACGCGCCGCGAGCTTTCCGGAATCATGACGAAGCTGAACGCGTCGCTGGCCTCGATCGCATCGAGGCCGATGCGATGCACCGACGCAACCTCGTCCGGGTTCGGCGTGATCGCCGCATGCGCGCCGGCCCAGACCACCACCGGCGTGATCAGATAGCCGGACCGCGTCGGATAATCGTCGAGCATGCCGAGCACGTCGCGCGCGGACAGCGCAAGCCCAAGCTCCTCATGCAGTTCACGCAGCGCGGCCTCGGCCTGCGTCTCGCCGGCATCGCAGCGGCCGCCCGGCAGTGCCCATTGCGCGCTATGGGCGCGCAGGCTGGCGCTGCGGCGGGTCAGCAGGAACGCGGTGCCGCCGTCGTCGTCGCTTTCAGTCAGCGCGATCGCGACCGCCGCGCGCTTCAGCGTCGGCGCCGCATCCGCCGGCGCGAGGCGTGCGAACGCGGCGCAGAGCTCTGCGATATTCCGCCGGGTGGCATCGTCAAATGTGCGGACCATTGATCTTGACTACACCACGTCAGCGTTTGATGAAATGACCGGAACGACATGCCTCCTGCGATCACTCAACGAACGGGCTCCATCACATGACGGCCAAGGCCGCGGACAAACTCAAATCCGACGGCTGGAAGGTCGCGGAAACCACGGGCTTCCTGTCGCTGATCGGTCCGTTGTGGGAGCGGCTGAAGGACGGCTCGCTCGAGCTCGCGCTGATCACCGAGGACAAGCATCACAATCGCCGCGGCCTCGTGCAGGGCGGCGTGATCATGACCTTCGCCGACCGCGCCTGCGGCATGGCGGCGCGCTTCGTGTCGGGCAAGCCGACGCTTGCGACGGTGCAGCTCGACACCCATTTCGTCGAGGCCGGCAAGATCGGCGAGATCCTGACGACGCGGCCGCGCGTGGTGCGTTCGACCCGCAGCCTGATCTTCATCACCGCCGAGGTGACCGTCGACAAGCGCTGCATCGCGATGGCCAATGGCGTGTTCAAGATTCTGAAGAACGACAGCTAGGGAGTTTCCCGATGCAATACCGCCAGCTTGGCCGCAGCGGCCTCAAGGTCTCGCCGATCTGCCTCGGCACCATGATGTTCGGCGGACCGACCGATGAGGCGACCTCGTCGCGCATCATGGCAAAGGCCCGCGAGGCCGGCATCAACTTCATCGACAGCGCCGACGCCTATAATGGCGGCAAGTCCGAGGAGGTCGTCGGCCGTGCCATCGCGAACAATCGCTCGAACTGGGTGCTCGCAACCAAGCTGGCCAATCCGATCGGCGATGATCCGAACCATGGCGGGCTGTCACGGCGCTGGGTGTTGCAGGCCGCCGACGCGAGCCTGAAGCGGCTCGGCACCGACCACATCGACGTCTACTATCTGCACAAGGAAGATCACGCGACGCCGCTCGACGAGACGGTGCGCGCGATGGGCGACCTGATCCGCGCCGGCAAGGTGCGCTATTTCGGCGTCTCCAACTACCGCGCCTGGCGCGTCGCCGAGATCTGCAACATCTGCGATCGGCTCGGCATCGACCGCCCGGTCGCGAGCCAGCCTTATTACAATGCGATGAACCGGATGCCCGAGGTCGAGCATTTCCCGGCCTGCGCCTATTACGGCCTCGGCATCGTGCCCTACAGCCCGCTGGCGCGCGGCGTGCTGACCGGCAAATATGCGCCCGATGCCGCGCCGCCCGCGGACACCCGCGCGGGGCGCAACGACAAGCGCATGATGCAGACCGAATGGCGGCCGGAATCCTTGCAACTCGCGCAGGAGATCAAACGCCACGCCGAAAGCCGCGGCATCACCGCCGGGCAATTCGCGGTGTCGTGGGTGCTCAACTCGTCGTTCGTCAGCGCGGTGATCGCAGGTCCCCGTACCGAGGCGCAATGGGACGATTACATCCGCGCGCTCGACTATCGCTTCACCGCCGAGGACGAAGCCCTGATCGACCGCCTCGTCGTGTCAGGCCATCCCTCGACGCCGGGCTTCAACGATCCGGCCTATCCGATCGACGGACGGCGGGCCCGGACCGATTAACATCGCAGCTCCGGTGCTCGTCTCGGCTACGCCGAAGTTACGTTTCGTAGCTTCCGAATTGCGCAAGGGACGCGGCGGCTGCACCATCGCCGCATGACAATGCTGATGCCGGTGCTGCCGTGACGGCGACCAACCTACTGGACTGGATCGTGGCTCTGTTCGTCTGCTGGGCGAGCCTGACGGCAATCCTCGAGCCCCGCCGCGACGCCTCGCAGTGCGACGTCCCCTATGCCACCAACAGCGCGCCGCAGATGGCGTTGACTGCGCCGACCCAGGCTGAGTTCGACGAGATGATCCGCGACATGAAATTGCACGACTGAGCAGAAGCGCCGAAAGCCTTTCTTCTTCAACCAGCATGGCTGAAATGAAACAGGGCGGCGCCGAAGCACCGCCCTGTCCTGACTGTTGCCGTCCGCCGCTTACTTCACGAGGTCGAAGCGATCGGCGTTCATCACCTTGGCCCAGGCCGCGACGAAGTCCTTCACGAACTGCTCCTTGGCGTCCGACGAGCCGTAGACTTCGGCGAACGCGCGCAACTGCGAGTGCGAACCGAAGATCAGGTCGGCGCGGGTGCCGGTCCACTTCACCGCCTTGGTCTTGCGGTCGCGGCCCTCATAGACGCCCTGGCCGGCATCGCTCCACACCGTGCCCATGTCGAGCAGGTTGAGGAAGAAGTCGTTGGTCAGCGTCCCCGGCTTGCCGGTGAACACACCGTGCTTCGACTTCTTGGCGTTGGCGCCGAGCACACGCAGGCCGCCGACGAGGACCGTCAACTCCGGTCCGGTCAACCGCATGAGTTGCGCCCGGTCGACCAGCGCTTCCTCGGGCTTCATGAACTGATGCTTGCCGCCGATGTAGTTGCGGAAGCCGTCAGCCCGAGGCTCGAGCGGAGCGAACGAATCGACGTCGGTCTGATCCTGCGACGCGTCGGTGCGGCCCGGCGTGAAGGGGACCTTCACATTGGTGCCGCCGTCCTTCGCCGCCTTCTCGATCGCCGCCGCGCCGCCGAGCACGATCAGGTCGGCCAGCGAGACCTTCTTGCCGAACTCCTTCTGGATGGCTTCGAGCTTGGTCAGCACGCTCTTGAGCTGTGCCGGCTCGTTGACCTCCCAGTCCTTCTGCGGAGCAAGGCGGATGCGGGCACCGTTGGCGCCGCCGCGCTTGTCGGAGCCGCGGAAGGTGGAGGCCGAGGCCCAGGCGGTCGACACCAGTTCGGACACCGAGAGACCCGACGCTGTTATCTTCGCCTTGAGCGCCTCGATATCCTTGTCGTCGATCACGGCATGATCGAGCGCCGGCACCGGATCCTGCCAGATCAGCGTCTCCTTCGGCACCAGCGGGCCGAGATAGCGCTGGATCGGACCCATGTCGCGATGCGTGAGCTTGAACCAGGCGCGGGCGAAGGCGTCCGCGAACTGATCCGGATGCTCGTAGAACCGGCGCGAGATCTTCTCATAGGCCGGATCGAAGCGCAGCGAGAGGTCGGTCGTCAGCATGGTCGGGACATGCTTCTTCGACGAGTCGAACGCGTCCGGAATATCGGCCGTCGCGCCCTTGGCCTTCCACTGCTTCGCGCCTGCGGGGCTCTTGGTCAGCTCCCATTCATACTTGAACAGGTTGTCGAAGAAGTGGTTGCTCCACTTGGTGGGGGTCTGGGTCCAGGTGACCTCGGGGCCGCCCGTGATCGCGTCGGCGCCGATGCCGGTGCCATGCTTGCTCTTCCAGCCCAGGCCCTGCTCCTCGAGCGCTCCGCCTTCCGGCTCCGGCCCGATCAGCGACGGATCACCCGCGCCGTGGGTCTTGCCGAAGGTGTGGCCGCCGGCGATCAGCGCGACGGTCTCCTCGTCGTTCATCGCCATGCGGAAGAACGTCTCGCGGATGTCCTTTGCGGCAGCGACCGGGTCGGGGTTGCCGTTCGGACCTTCCGGATTGACGTAGATCAGGCCCATCTGCACCGCGCCGAGCGGCTCGGAGAGCTGGCGCTCGCCGCTATAGCGCTCGTCGCCGAGCCAGGTGCCCTCCGGACCCCAATACAGTTCTTCCGGTTCCCAGACGTCGGCGCGGCCACCCGCGAAGCCGAACGTCTTGAAGCCCATCGATTCCAGCGCGACGTTGCCGGCGAGAACCATGAGGTCGGCCCAGGAGATCTTCTTGCCGTACTTCTGCTTGATCGGCCACAGCAGCCGGCGCGCCTTGTCGAGGTTGGCGTTGTCGGGCCAGCTGTTGAGCGGGGCGAAACGCTGCTGACCGGCACCGGCGCCGCCGCGGCCGTCGGTGATGCGGTAGGTGCCCGCCGAATGCCAGGCCATCCGGATCATCAGGCCGCCGTAATGGCCGAAATCAGCCGGCCACCATTCCTGCGACGTCGTCATCAGGGCGGTGAGGTCCTTGATCACGGCATTGAGATCGAGGGTCTTGAATTCCTTGGCGTAGTCGAACCCCTGGCCCATCGGATCCGACAGGCTGGAGTTCCGGTGCAGCACCTGAACGTCGAGCGATTCCGGCCACCAGTCACGATTCGTGTGCCCGCCAGGCCCGCCCGTAAATGGGCATTTGCCCGCGCCTTCGTCGGTTTTTGCGTCCATGTTTCTTCTCCGAGGTGATGGATTCTGGAATGTGCTGGAGCTCTTCCAAGAACGATTCTACGCGCCTCAATCCATCAGGTGAAATTGACTTTAATGATCGCGGCAATAAGATAATCTGATGATAAACGTCACACTCCGGCAACTGAGGTATTTCGATGCGCTGGCGCGGCACGGCCATTTCGGACGTGCCGCGGATGCCTGCGCGATCTCGCAGCCGGCGCTGTCGATGCAGATCCGCGAGATGGAACAGGCGGTCGGCGGGGTGCTGATCGAACGCAGCGCGCGGCAGGTCACCTTGACCAGTTTTGGCGAGGAGCTGCTGCGCCGCGTGCGCGACATCCTGCGCTCGGTCGACGAGCTCGGCGACTTCGCCCGCGCCTCGCGCGACAAGCTCGCCGGGCGGCTGCGGGTCGGCATGATCCCGACGATCGCGCCATATCTGCTGCCGAAGGTGATCGAGACGCTGGCACGGCTGCATCCCGAGCTCGACATCCACGTCCGCGAGACATTGACACCAAAGCTGATCAAGGAGGTCGCCGAGGGCCGGCTCGACACCGCGATCGTGGCGTTGCCGGTGTCGGAACCGTCGCTGACCGAGGTCGCGCTGTTCTCCGAGAACTTCCTGCTGGTGCGGCCGGGCGAGGATGCCAGCACGCCGGTGCCGAGCGCCGAGATGCTGCGCGAGATGCGGCTGCTGCTGCTCGAGGAAGGCCATTGCTTCCGCGACCAGGCGCTGTCGTTCTGCAACATGCAGTCCTCGCCGCCGCGCGAGGTGCTGGACGCGAGCTCGCTGTCGACGCTGGTGCAGATGGTCGGCGCCGGCATCGGCGTCACCCTGATCCCCGAGATGGCGGTGACGGTGGAGACCCGTTCCGCGCCGGTCACGGTGTCGCGTTTCAAGCACCCGCAGCCCTCGCGCACCATCGGCATGGTCTGGCGCAAGACCTCTCCGCTCGCCTCGCAGCTCCAGCAGATCTCCGAAGTGGTCTCACTCGCCGCCGAGGAACTGCGCGCACCGAAGCGGGATGGTGCGAAGGAGCCGGCAAAACGCGCGGGGCGGCGGAAGGTTGGGTGATTGGTCGGGCGGCACGCCACCGTCACGACTGTCGTCCTGGCTTTCGCCAGGACGACGGTGAGGATGGTTCGACCGACGCCGGCAACAGGCGCGATCGGCGCCACGCCGGCGCCTCGTCAGCCGCGATGCTTCTTCTTTGGCTTCTTGCCGAATTTCGGCTTCCCGGCCGACACCTCCGGCCATTGTGAGGCTCCGGCGTGGCCGGACTTGCCGCGATGCTTCTTTTTCTTGCCGAAGCCGGGTTCGCTGCCGAATTTCGGCTTGGAGCCCTTTTCGCTTCGATCGAAGCGGGATGCGGCCCGGGAGTCCTGCCTTGATGTTGCTTCGTCGCGCGAACCGCCGCCCGCTTCGCGCACAAACGCACGCGCGTCGCGGTCCGGCTTGCCGCGTCGCTTGGCTGCGGAATCGTCCCGCCGCTCGTCGCGGCGCGGCGTGCTGTGGCGTGGTTCGTCCGCATCGCGCCATGAGCCGCGCGGCGGCTTTTCCGGGGACGCCTGCGCCTTCGGGGCATCGGCCAGCGGCTCGATCCGGATGCTGTCTTCCTTGTCCGGACGCTTGATCTTGACCGCGAAGGAGTCGGCGACCCGCGCCGCGATCTCGAACTCGGTGGTGGTATCCATGATCTTGATGGCGCCGATGTCACGCTTGTCGATGCCGCCACGGCGGCAGATCATCGGCAGCAGCCAGCGCGCCTCGGCATTCTTGCGGCGCCCGATCGCGGCCCGGAACCAGACCGTGGCTTCCTCCATGCCATGACGTGGAGACTTGCCGGTCTTCGCGCGCGGCCCGGCGGCGCGATCATCGCGGCGCGACGCCCGCTCACCGCGGTCGCGGCCCCGTCCCTCGCCGGGATCGAGGATGTCTTCCGGCGCAGGCAGCCGCGCGCGGTAGAGCCGGGCCAGCGCCGAGGCGATCGCCTCGGGTGACCGCTCGGCGAGCAGGGCCTGCGCGAGGGCCAGATCGTCCGATGTCGCCTCCTCGGAAAACACTGCATCCTGCAACAGGCGATCGTGGTCGAGCTTGCGGATTTCATCGGGCTGCGGCGCGGTACCCCAGACCACATCGATACCGGCGAGATCGAGCAGCAATTCCGCGCGCCGCCGTCGCGCCGGGGGCACCAGCAGGATGCTGACGCCCTTGCGGCCGGCACGGCCGGTACGACCCGAGCGATGCTGCATCACCTCAGGGTCTTTCGGCAGGTCGGCATGAATGACGAGATCGAGGCTCGGCAGGTCGATGCCGCGCGCCGCGACGTCGGTCGCAACGCACACCCGGGAGCGTCCGTCGCGCAAGGCCTGCAACGCCTGAGTCCGCTCGTTCTGGGTCATTTCACCGGACAACGCAGCCACCGAGAAGCCGCGCTCCAGCAGCGCCGCCTGCAAATGCCTGACCGCTTCGCGAGTGTTGCAGAACACCAGCGCGCTCGGCGCCTCATGGAAGCGCAGGATGTTGACGACCGCGTGCTCGACATCGTCGGCGGCGACCCGGATGGCGCGGTACTCGATGTCGGCATGGCCGCCTTCGTCGCCGGCGACCTCGATGCGGAACGCCTGCTGCTGATACTGCTTGGCAAGCGCTACGATGCCGCGCGGAAACGTCGCCGAGAACAGCAGGGTGCGCCGGCTGTCCGGCGTGGTTTCGAGGATGAACTCCATGTCCTCGCGGAAGCCGAGATTGAGCATCTCGTCGGCCTCGTCGAGCACGACGACCCGCAATCCCGAAATGTCGAGCCGGCCGCGCCGCAAATGGTCGCACAGCCGGCCGGGCGTCCCGACCACGATGTGGGCGCCATCAGCCAGCTCGCGCTGCTCGCGGCGCGGATCCATGCCGCCGACGCAGGAGACGACGCGGCCGTCGGGATGCTCGTAAAGCCAGGCCAGCTCACGCTGGACCTGCAAGGCGAGCTCGCGCGTCGGCGCGACGATCAGGGCCAGTGGTGCGGCGGCCGGCTCGAACCGCTCGGCGTCGCCGAGCAGGTCCGTTGCCATGGCCAGACCGTAGGCAACGGTCTTGCCGGAGCCGGTCTGGGCGGAAACCAGCAGGTCGCGGCCGACGGCGTCGTCGGCGAGCACGGCGAGCTGGACGGGGGTCGGTTGTTCATAGTTGCGCTCAGCCAAGGCGCGGGCGAGCGGCGAACTTGTGGTCGGAAAGGGCACGAGATGGGAAACCTTGATTGGTCCGGGCGCGGAACGTCGAGCGGGACGACCTGAAGCTGCGTACCCGGCAGGCGGCACGGCCGCATGACGATTTGGGGTGCTTTACGCCAAGAACAACCAAATCGCCATGCCTCGATGGCAGAAAGATGGTGCGCGGACCGACCCGGCTGCCCGATTGGGGCGTCCCCAGGGCGGTCCGGTCCAGCAATCCGGCCGAGGGTTCGGGGACCGACCGGCCGCCCTCAGGCGACCCGCGCCAGATGGATGAAGACCTCGTCGAGGTCGCGGCACTTGAACCGCTCCGCGAGCTCGGCCGGACGCCCCATCGCGACGACGCGGCCGTGGCTCATGATCACGACGAAGTCACAGAGCTGCTCGACCTCGGTCATGTTGTGCGAGGACAGCAGGATGGTGGCGCCGCGGCGCTTCTGATAGCCGCGCAGCCGGCTGCGCACCCATTCGGCGCGGTCGGGATCGAGCGACGCGGTCGGCTCGTCGAGCAGCAGCACGTCCGGATCGTTGATCAGCGCCTTCGCCACCGCGACACGGGTCTTCTGGCCCGCCGACAGCCGCCCGGTGACGCGGTCGAGCACGTCACCGAGCTCGAAATCCTGAACCAGTTCATCGATCCGCGCCTCGAGGTCGGCAACGCCGTACAGTCGCCCGAACACAATGAGGTTCTGCCGCACCGTGAGCCGCCCCGGCAAGGCGACATAGGGACTTTCGAAATTCATCCGGCTGAGCACCTTGTGACGCTCGGTCGCCATGTCATGGCCGAGCACCATGGCGCGGCCGAAGCTCGGGATCACGAGACCCATGATCATCGCGATGGTGGTGGTCTTGCCGGCGCCGTTGCCGCCGAGCAGGCCGACGGTCCAGCCCTTCGGCACGATGAAGTTCACATCATCCACGGCCCAATGGCTGCGGAACTGCTTGCAGAGGTTCTCGACCGCGATGGCCGGCGCGTCAGCGATGTCGAGCCGAACGGGCGCATTGGTCTCGACCGGCGTGGTGCTTGCCGACACGGATGTCAGATGCCTGCGCGGCAGGAAGCGTTCGATGCGGCTCATCTTTATCTCCTCTTACTCGCCCATGGTGAGCAGGCCGCCCTTGTGCCTGGCGCCTTGCAACAGGGCAACGAACGCGGTGAAGCCCACGCCGAGATAGACGGCATTGAGCGCGAGGCATTCGAGCATCAGATCAGCGCGGAAGCTGCCGTCGCGCAGCACCGCGCGCATGCCCTCGAACACATAGGTCGGCGTCAGCGACCAGGCGATCGGATGCAGCCAGAGCGGCAGCGCCGCGACCGGATAGTAGACGCAGCACAGCGGCAGCAGCACGATCATGATCGAATAGGCCAGGCTCTCCGCGCCAAAGCCCTGGCGGATCACGAGGCCGGCGACCACGAGCCCGATCGCCCAGCTGGTCAGCACCAGGTTGAGGAAGAAGGCGAGCAGCCCTGGCCCCATCGCGAAGACGTTGAAGCCGAACAGCACGAAGGTCAGCAGCAGCACCGGCAGCGTGCCGATCAACAGCCGGATCAGGCTCATCAGCATCAGCGAGGCCGCGAGCTCGAACGGCTGCAACGGGCTCATCATGAGATTGGCGAGGTTGCGCGACCAGATCTCCTCCAGGAAGGTGAAGGTGAAGCCGAGCTGGCCGCGAAACAGCACGTCCCAGAGCAGGACGGCGCCGAGCAAGAGGCCGGCGGTGGAGGCCATCGCCGACTTGCTGTCATAGAGGTAGGTGTAGAGGAACCCCCACACCAGCATCTGCATCGCCGGCCAATAGACGATCTCCAGCAGCCGGAGCCATGACGAGCGCAGGATGTAGTAATAGCGCGCCGTCATGGCGGCGATGCGGTTCAGCGACTGGGTCATGGCGCGCACCTCTGTCGCCGTTATCAATCGAACTCGCGGCGGATCGGGCGGCGCTTGCCGACTTTGGGCGGAAACGCCAGCAGCGCGTTGGCCTGCACCCGCACCGGATGCTCGAGGCAGGCCGCGAGCAGGTCCTCGAGATGCGCGACCGAGCCGCGCAGCCGCGCCATCGGCGTGTCCTGGCCGAGCACGACGCGGGCCTCGACTACGTCGACGCCGCGCTGCACGATCTCGAACTGCGCCAGATGCAGATTGCAGTCGAACATCCAGCGATAGGTCGCATCCAGGATGCTGCCGGCCGGCACCTTGCGGCCATCGCGATTGACGAAGGCGTCATTGAGGCGGCCGTCGATGCTGGCGATCTGCGACCAGTTGATGTCCGACGGCGCCGGATTGGCCGGCTGGGTGATGTAGTCGCCCTGCACGTAGCGGATGAACGGCATCGCCTCGTTGAGCAGGTTGGTGATCACGGCGATGCCGGACTGGCCGGGCGCCTGCGGCTGCATCGTGACGGGATCGAGCACGTCGAGATGCACGGTGTCCTCGCAGACGTGATACTGGCCGCCAGGCATTTCGAGCGCGATGCGCGTGGCCTCCTCGGAGGAATATTCGTCGAGCACGGGGACGCCGAGCTGGCGCGACCATTCCGCGCGCGCGGCACGCGAGGAGTATTCCGAATGCGTCACCGCGAGATTGAGCGAAGAGCGGAACTCGTCGACATGCGGCATCAGCGCGTCGAGACTCGACGGATACAGCGACAGGATCTTCGGCCCGAGATAGCGCAGATGCTGGGCGACGCGCGCCGGCGGGATCAGGTTCGAGATGAACGCGGTCGGATAGTCGCCGCCGATCGAATCGAACCACCACGGCACGGTGTAGACATGGGCGAGCAGGTCCTCGGCGCGGTAATTGCCGCTGCTCTGCATCGCGAACTGGCGCACGCCCTGGATGGTGTCGGTGATGACGGCATCATAGTCGACGCGGATCAAGAGCGTCTGGCCGGACGAGCCGGATGAGCGGGTCGGAAACAGGTTTTCCGGCTTGTACGCCTTGTTGACGCACTGGTCTGGGAAGGCGGCGACCAGCTCCGGCTTGGTGATCACGGGGATCTTCTGGATGTCGTCATAATCGCGCAGATGCGCGGGCTTGAAGCCGGCGGCATCATACTTGGCGCGGTAGACCGGAATGTCGCGATAGGCGAGCTCGACCAGCTCCTTGATGCGGGCGAACTGCCGCGCGCGGATTTCCGACACCGGCAGATAGGGATGCCGCATGCATTCGCCGAGATAGTTCGCGGTCGCGGCGACCAGCTCGGGCGCCGCATCATCCGATGGCTGGAAGTCCGGACGGGTGTGCTCGGTCTCCCAGAACTGGCGCTGCGGGGGCGCTGCGGGAACGAGCGACGCGGCGGCCTGGTCGTGCTCCGGCACCAGAGCAAGGCTGTCATCGGCAGTGCTGATCGCAAGGGTGGACGTCATCTTCAGCTCCATGATTGACGGGACGACCGCCCGTTCATGGCGCCATCAATGGCCCGCGGCGCTTGCCAGTGCCGTGACACCGGTCACACGCCACCGCACCTCGTCGCAGCACGCGCCGGTTCGACAGACGCGGAAGCTGTTTATCTGCGCAGGATCACTTCGCCTTGAGCGCCTTGTCGCGGCTCTCCAGCGCGGCCGTCATCAGCTTCGGCAATTGCCCGGCGTAGGCCTCGATGAAGGTCGCATCGCCGCAGCCTTGCGGATCGCGCGCCGCCTGCTCGGCGATGCGCGCCGCCTTGGCTTCGCATTTCGCGAACATATGCCAGAACCAGTCCGGGTTCTTGTCGAGCGCGGCCTTGTTCCTCTTGATGACCGCGGCGCCGACCGCACTCATCGCGCTGACGACGCCGGCGCCCAGCGTGCTGATGGCGCGCGCGTTCAAAATATCCTCGCGCGCCTGCGCGGTGGCGTTGGTCGCGGTCGCTCGTCCGGTCGTTCGTGCCTTGGCCGGCATGCTCAAGCTCCTTGTCGATCCCGTCTCGATTTCCTGCCGCGCGGGCAGCATCGGCCGCGGAAGTTGAGGAAGGCTCAAGGGGCATGGTTGAGAAGCGCTATGGAATTCATTCCGGTTTTATGCGCTTCCGAGCGATCGGGCCCGGTGGGCGTTGAGTTCCGTTCGGTCGCCCGATCCGTCAACGGCCGTTACCCTTTCGCGCCATGGCGGCGGATCAGCTGATCGGCGACATCGTCGAGATCATTGCCGACCATTTGCGGCTGCGGCCCGACGCCGAGCACATCATTGCCGGGACGCCTGATCAGCGCGGCCTCCCAGCCGGCCGCGACCGCGCCGAGCGTATCCCAGGTGTGGCAGGCGATCAGGCAGAAATCTGCGGGCCCGGCCCCGAGCTCCTTCTCGACATAGCCATAGGCCTGCCGCGACGGCTTGTGGTGCTTGACGCCGTCGGCGGAAAAGCGCCGCTCGAACAGGTCGACGATGCCGCCATGGGTCAGCTGGCGGGTCTGCACCTCGAGCAGATTGTCGGTCAGCGTGAACAGCCGGAAGCCCGCCGCGCGCAGCTTGCGCAGCGCCGCCGGCACATCCGCGTGCGGCGGCATGGTGGAGAATTTCTCGGTCAGCTCCTTCTTATCGTTGTCGTCGATGCTGATCCCGCGGGTATCGGCCAGCATCTTCATGACCGCGGCGCCGATCTCGGTGAAGGGCACGTAGCAGCCGGCCACCGTGAGCGCGGCGGAATACATGATGAAGTTCGAAAACCACAGCCGCATCGCGCCCTTGTCGTCGAAGATGCGCGCGAACACCGGCTCCATGGTCTCGAGGTCGAGCAGGGTCTCGTTGACGTCGAACACGATCAGAGGAAGCGCCATGTCTGGCCTCCTGTTGGTTGGGTTGTTGTTAGCCCCTGTCCTTGATCCGGCTGCGATGCGCCGCCTGCTTGGCGCGGTTGCCGCACACCGCCATGCTGCACCAGCGGCGCGCCCGCGCCCGCGTGTGATCGGCGAACATCAGCGTGCAGGCCGGGCCTTCGCACGCCTTGATGTCGGAGAAGCTTTCCTCGCAAACCACCCTCGCCATCGCCTCGCCGATCGGCAGCAGCAATGAGGCGGCCGAGCGCCAGCGCCGCGTCCGCTGCAATGCGAACGCATCACCATCGTCATGATGCAGGACGATGCGGCTGGTGCCCTCGTCGCTTTCGAGCAGCCGGTTCAACGCCTCCAACTCCTTCAGCGCCCGCGGCGTCAGCGGCTTGCCCATATGCTTGCGCACGAAGCCGCGGAACCATTCGCGCAAATCGCGGGCCTGGCCGGCGACGTGATCGAGTTCGCCCGGCTTCGCGCGGGCCTTGAGCGCGTCGAGCACGTCCGGCGGCGCCAGCTTCGCCTGCGCGAGCCAACGCAACAGGCCATCACCATCGGCGATCCAGTCGAACGGCGTATCGACCGGGGTCGCGATCGAATTGATGAAATCGAGGCCCAGGCTGTCGGCGATGAACATCGCAGGCGGATGGGATTGCACGGTGATGCCTCCTGGCGGCTTTTCGAGCCTCTCGAATAACCCGACTGAAGCATGTTGACAAGTTACGAACAGTGGATCATAAGCGCTATAACCTGTCAAACAGCCTTTTAAGGGTTACTACCCGAACCGAGGAGCGGACGATGTCGATCAGGGATGTCAGCGTGGTGCTTGCCCATGGCGCCTGGGCGGATGGTTCGAGCTGGGCACGGGTGATCACGGCGCTCGATGCCGAGGGCATCAACGCGGTGGCGGCGCCGCTGCCGCTGACCTCGCTCGCAGACGACGTCGCCGCATTGAACCGCACGCTCGAGCGGGTCGAGGGACCGGTGGTGCTGGCGGGCCATGCCTATGCCGGCGCCGTGATCGCCGAGACCCGCTCGCCGCGCGTCAAGGCGCTGGTCTATGTCGCGGCGCTGGCGCCGGACGAGGGCGAAACCGTTGCCGACGTGTTCTACCGCCTGCCGCCGCACCCGTTCGCACCGAAACTCGCGCCCGACGGCAACGGCCTGATCTGGCTACCCGAGTCCGCCTTCGCGTCGGCCTTCGCGCAAGGCGCGCGATCGGAGGATCTCGCGGTGCTAGCCGCCGTGCAGCGGCCGATCTCGCCGGCCTGCATCACCGCGCCGGTCGGCCGCCCGCTTTGGAAGGACGTCCCGAGCTGGTTCCTGGTTGCCGAGGAAGACCGGATGATCGTGCCCGAGATGCAGCGCGTCATGGCGGCACGCATGCAAGCGACCGTGTGTTCACACGCCGTCGATCACACCCCGCTCGTCACCGCGCCGGCGCTGGTCACGGCCATCGTCCGGGAAGCGATCAGCGCCGTTGCCGGGCAGACCAGATCCTAACCCCTCACCGATGACGACCATAAGGAGCGACAAATGTCCGAGATCAAGTATCGCACCGCCGCTGTCGACGGCTTCAAGGTGTCCTATCGCGAAGCCGGATCGTCAGGCGCGCCAAAGCTGCTACTGCTGCACGGCTTCCCGAGCGCGGGACACATGTTCCGCGATCTGATCCCGCTTCTCGCCGACAGATTCCACATCGTGGCGCCTGATCTGCCCGGCTTCGGCCAGTCCGACATGCCTGCGCGCGACAAGTTCGCTTACACATTCGACAACATCGCCGCCGTGATCGATCGCTTTACCGAGGTGATCGGCTTCGATCGCTTCGCGGTCTATGTGTTCGACTATGGCGCGCCGACCGGCTTCCGCCTCGCGGTCAAGCATCCGGAGCGGATCACCGCCATCATCTCGCAGAACGGCAACGCCTATGAAGAGGGACTGAGCGATGGCTGGACTCCGATCAAGGCCTATTGGCAGGACCCGTCACCGGCGAACCGCGACGCGCTGCGCGCCTTCCTGACGCCGGAGACGACGCGCTGGCAGTACACCCATGGCACGACCGATCCGGAGGCGGTCTCACCCGACGGACAGAACCTGGACAATTACTACATGGCACGCCCCGGCGCGCATGACGTGCAGCTCGACTTATTCGGCGACTACAAGAGCAACGTCGCGCTGTATCCGACCTTCCAGAATTACTTCCGCACCCATCAGCCGCCGTTCCTCGCGGTGTGGGGCAAGAACGATCCGTTCTTCCTGCCGCCGGGCGCAGAGGCGTTCAGGCGCGACAATCCGAAGGCGGTCGTGCAGTTCTTCGACACCGGCCATTTCGCGCTGGAGACGCATGCCACCGAGATCGCGCGCAGCATCCGTGACTTCCTGAGCCGCTAATCCCGAACGCGCAAAATACGGGCGGGTCCCGGCTTGACGACCCGGGCGCCTGTGCCGAAGCTCGGTGAAATCGACATTCAGCCGAGGTGACGCAGATGCCAACCTATACCTGCACAAGCGCCGAGGGCCGCCTCAGCGCGGAACAGAAAAGCCGGATCGCAAGCGAGATCACCCGGATCCACGCCGAGGTGACCGGCGCGCCGAGCTATTTCGCGCAAGTGATCTTCAGCGAGGTCGCTTCCGGCAACTGGTTCATGGGCGGCGTCCCGGTCGCGCATGACCATATCTTCGTCTACGGCCACATCCGCTCCGGCCGCGCCGCGGTCGACAAGACACGGATGATCAGGCTGATGGCGGACGCAATCAGAGCGGCCGCCAATGTCGATAGCACGCGCGCGGTCTGGGTCTATCTCAACGAATTGCAGCCGCGACAGATGATCGAATTCGGCCACGTGCTGCCCGAACCCGGCGATGAACCGGCCTGGACCGAGGCGCTGCCCGACGCCGATCGCAGCTTCATGCAATCGATCGGCAAGCGACGCTGAGCCCGCGCCGCTACGCTCCGGTCACGCGCCAGATCACGTTGCCGACATCGTCGGCCATCAGCAGCGAGCGGTCGGGGCCGATCGCGACGCCGACCGGCCGGCCGTAGGACACCTTCTCGTCGGGCGCGAGGAAGCCCGACAGGATGTCGCGCGCCGGACCGGAGGGGCGGCCGTTCTCGAATGGCACGAACACCACCTTGTAGCCCGACAGCGTCGAGCGATTCCACGAGCCGTGCTGGCCGATCACCATGCCGTCGGGGAAACCCGGCAGCGTGCCCTGCGGCATCCAGCACAGGCCGAGCGAAGCGGTGTGGCCGCCGAGCGCGTAGTCCGGCTGGATCGCCTTGGCGACCATCGCCGGATCCTGCGGCACGCGATCGTCGATTGTCTGTCCCCAATAGCAATAGGGCCAGCCGTAGAAGCCGCCGTCGCGCACCGAGGTCAGATAGTCCGGCGGCGTTTCATCGCCGATGCCGTCGCGCTCGTTGACGACGGTCCAGAGCACATTGGTGGTCGGCTCCCAGGCGAGCCCGACCGGGTTGCGCAGGCCGCC
Organism: Bradyrhizobium sp. UBA2491; assembly: GCF_002341725.1. Classification (NCBI taxonomy): domain Bacteria; kingdom Pseudomonadati; phylum Pseudomonadota; class Alphaproteobacteria; order Hyphomicrobiales; family Nitrobacteraceae; genus Bradyrhizobium; species Bradyrhizobium sp. UBA2491. The sequence continues at coordinate 67,886 of NZ_DDOP01000014.1, read as the reverse complement.
GGCGAAGATGCGGCTGGTGCCGGCGGCGAGATCGAGCTCGTAGATTGCGGCGCGGCCTTGCTCGACCGCCATGCCGTTCTCGGCGATGTTGCTCAGCGAGCCGACGCCGGCATAGAGCTTCGTGCCGTCGGCGCTCGGCAGCAGGCTGCGGGTCCAGTGCCCGTCGGGCTTGAAGGTGACGAGCTTGCGTCCTTGCGCCGTGATGCGGTCCGCGCCCGCGGTGTAGGGAAACGCCACCACGCCGTCGGTGTTGCCGACATAGAAGGTGTCGCCGATCAGCGCCATGCCGAACGGCTGGCGCAATCCCTCCATGAAGGCCCCGCGGCTTTCGGCGACACCGTCGCCGTCGCGGTCGCGCAGCAGCGTGATGCGGTTGGCGCTGACGCCGAGCGCCGCGGCGCGCCGCATCGTCGCCTGCATCGCATAATGGAAGACGCTGCGCGGGGTGCCCGCGATCTGGGTTGCCTCCGCGATCAGCACGTCGCCATTGGGCAGCACGTTGATCCAGCGCGGGTGATCGAGCCCGGTGGCAAAGGCGTTGACCTTGAGCCCGGGCGCGGCAACCGGCAGCTGCCCCTTGTCCCAGCCGCGCGCGGTCGGCATCTTCAGGGTCGGGATCGCGCCTTGCGATTTCGCCGCCGGAATCTGCGGCGCACTGCCCCAGGCCGGCGCGGGCTGCGCGCCCTGCATCCGCCGCCACGCCACGGCGCCGGCCCCGATCGCCGCGACGACGCGGGCAAAAACTCCAGACGTGCTCATGAACTTCCCCTGTCTTGCGCCATGTGATGGCGCCTTGTCATTGCCTTGCAGGCCGGCCGCGACCTGCCGGGAGCATTGGCATAATGCCGGCCCTGATGACAGTAGTTATACGATCTTCGCAGCTGCCCTCGAATCGAGGAAACTCGCTTTCACGCTCCCTTGTCTGAGCGTTTTCCTCCCTGAGACCTTGCCCGCCCCGGTCGGCGGGCTTCCTTTTACAACACCCTCGGAGCTTTCGAAGCGCCGCAGGCTCGGCCGCGGCCGTCGTTATAGCCGAGAAGGCATAGCGGGCCGCGGGGAAGCATTCTACCGGGCATATCAGCGGCGCCGGCCTGCACGCGCGCAAGCCCTCCTCACCAATTCCTGATCCGACGCTCGCGCAGCTTTGCCTTCGCAGGCTGCATGGCAGGGCTGGAACGCTGGCCCATGCCAGCCGTTGGTCGTGACCCCAGCAAGGAGAGCGTGCAAGGAGAGCATGAATGCAACGGAAGACCAAGATATTGTCCCTGGCCGCGGCATCGCTGATCGCAACGACGGCGGGCGCGTTCGCGCAGGGCTATTATCCGTACGGGAACTCGCGTGCCTATTACGACGGCCCGCGCTATGTCACGGTTCAACCGCGCGTGATGTACCAACCGGCACAGCCGGGCTGGTATGGCGCGATGAACGGCAGCAACCATCCGACGCCGAGCTCGTCGCAGGGCGACGTCGGCCCTGAAGGCAACAACAACGGCACCCTGACCGGCGTCTACCGGCAGTGGTAGCCACGCAATTCAAGGGCCCATCGCTCGGTTCGCGCGATGGGCCCTTTTGCTTGCGCCGCTGCACTCCGCGTTGAACGCGACGGCTATTCTCCGCCCTCGTAAAACAGTTCGAGCGGCAGGCCGACCAGCGCCTTCCCGATCCAGTCGCGCGCGATGACATTGGACGGTCCCATCGCGATCGCCGCGCGCGCGTCGCGATAGGCGCGCTCGATCGGACCACGGTGATAGCCGTAGCCGCCGGTCACCGTCAGCGCCGTCGCCGCGACCTTGTTGGCGACCTCGGCGGCATGCACCTTGAACTCGGTCAGCGGAATCAGGATTTCGCTTTGCGGCTTGCCGGCACGCCAGAGCGCGTCGAGCTTGCCTGCCAGTTCGTTGCGCCACGGCCGCAGCGTCTCAACCAGCACCTTGGCGGCGCCCAATTCCTGGCGGATCGCCTGATAATCGGACAGGCTCTTGTTCCTGTCCTTGTGCACGAAGCTCGTGGTGTGGGCGATTGCGGCGTTCAGCGCACCGCGCGCGACGCCTTCCCAGACCGCACCGAGCCCGATCAGATAGACCGGCGAGACGCCGTCATAGATGATCTCCTTGCCCTGCCCTTCGGCACCGAGCCGGTCGCGCTGTGGAACGAGCACGTTGCTATAGCGGATCGGGCCGGAAGAGTTGGCGCGAACGCCGAGCGCATCCCAGGGCCTGGACTCGATACCCTCGGCGTTGCCGTCGACGATGAAGAAGATGATGTCGGCCTGGTCCTTGGCACCGGGCGTGCGGGTCTGCACCACGTAATAGTCGGCCTGCCCCGAACTCGTCGTGAATGACTTCTCGGCGTTGACGCGATAGTCGTCGCCGTCACGCGAGGCTTCGGACAGATTGTACCACCAGTGACCGCCGGTGGCGCGCTCGCTGGTCGAGTATGTCCCGAGCAGGCCGCCATTGCTGGCCTTCAGCCAGCGTTCCTTCTGATCGGCGTTGCCGAACAGGTTGATGGTCTGGGCAGCCCCGACATGCATGACATAGACGAGGCCGGTCGATGCATCGGCCTGCCCGATCCGGTAGGCCGCTTCGGCGAAGTCGACATGACTGAGGCCAAGCCCGCCGAACTGCGGCTCGTTGAGCACACCGGTCCAGCCGGCCTCCGCCAGCGCGCGAAGGTTCTCGCGCGGGAAACGGCTTTCGCGATCGTTGCGATCGGCATTGACCTTCACCGTCGTGTCGATGGCGGCATCGAGCCTGGCATAAACGTCGTCGTCGATCTTGCGTGCGAGATTGTCGTTGGCCATGGTCAGTTTCTCCGGGTTGCAATCATGCGACAGCCTGGCTCGGCTGCCTCCGGCTCAGATCGTCCTGCGACGACCCGCCGAGATAATGTGTCTTGATGTCCGCGCGCTGCCGCAGTTCGGCCGCCGCGCCCGACAGCACGCTGCGCCCGTTCTCGAGCACGACGGCGTGGTCGGAGAAGCGCAGCGCCACCGTCGAATTCTGCTCCGCGACCAGGATCGACAATCCTTGCTCGCTGTTGAGCTGCTTGAGCGCGCGAAAGATTGCCTCGACGACCAGCGGCGCGAGACCCATCGAGGGCTCATCGAGCACCAAGAGCCGCGGGCGCGACATCAAGGCGCGGCCGATCGCCGTCATCTGTTGCTCGCCGCCCGAGGTCAGGCCGGCCAGCGAGCGGCGATGCTGCTTGAGGCGCGGAAACAATGCGTAGATGCGGTCGAGGTCCACGGCGATCTCGGCCCGCCGCGCATCGCGCCCCATCGCGCCGGTGATCAGATTCTCCTCCACCGTCAACGAGGCAAAGCAGTGCCGTCCCTCGAGCACCGGCACCAGGCCGGCGCGCACCAGCTCCGCCGCCGGCTCGCCGGCGATGTCACGGCCATCGAACGCGATGCGGCCGGCAGTGACCTGGCCGCGGCGGGCGGACAGCAACGCCGAGACCGCCTGCAACGTGGTCGACTTGCCGGCGCCGTTGGCACCGAGCACGGCGACGATCTCGCCCCGCCGCACCGCGAGCGAGACGTCGCTGACCGCGGCGATCGCGTGGTTGTAGGTCGCGGCCAGGCCTTCGACCGAAAGCAGAACGTCGCTCATCGCGTGATCCATTCCGTTGGGGACGCGGGAGCCGGATGGCTCCCGCGATCTCTCGACACCTCAGTTGCTGACCGGGTCGTCACCCGAGGTGCGAACCTTGATGCCGTGCTCCTTGGCGTAGGCGGCCGCGGACTTCTCGATGATCGGGCGCAGGAAGGCCCAGTCCGGTGCGATCCAGCCGGAGACCACCTTCCATCTGCTGCCGTCCCATTGCTGGAAGGTGACGCGGCCGTCGCCTTCGTGATTGTCCCAGGTGACGTTGATCGAATGGAACAGATCCTTGGCGCCGAGCGCTTCGACCCGCGCCGGATCGAGTTGCAGATGCTCGAAGCCCCAACGCACTTCGTCGCCGGTCAAGGTGCGCTTGCCGAACTTCGCCTGTGCGATCCGGATCGCCTCGACATTGAGGATGCCGTTCACGATGCCGAGGTTGTGGTAGACGCTGCCGATCCGCTTCTTGTCGTCGAGATTGCCCTTGCCGGCGCCGTAGACGGTCTTGATCACCTCTTGCAGCACCGGATACTGCTCGCCCGAGGCCTGCGTGGTGATTGCGATATAGCCCTTGGCGGCGTCGCCGGCCGGGATCACGTCTTCCTCGGAGTTGGACCAGACGTTGCCGATGATGTGGTCGGCCGGAAACCCGACCTTCTGCGCGGTCTTCAGCGCCACCGGATTCATCACGCCCCAGCCGCGCAGCACCACGTAGTCAGGCTTGGCGCGCCGGATCGACAGCCACTGCGATTGCTGCTCGTTGCCGGGATGCGGCACCTCGATCTGCTCCAGGCTGAACTGATACTTGTCGGCCAAGAGCTTGTAGATCGGGATGGTCTCCTTGCCGTAGGGCGAGCCGTGATAGAGCACGACGAGTTTCTTGCCCTTCAGCTTGTCGATGCCGCCCTCGCGGCCCGCGATATAATTCACGATGCCGGAGGTCTCGCTGTAGGGATTGAGCAGCAGCGGGAAGACGTAGGGGAACACCCGGCCGTCGGTCGAATCGGTGCGGCCGTGATTGATGGTGATGAGCGGCACCTTGTCCTTGGTGATGCGGTCGATCATGGCGTAGGCGATGCCGACCGACAGCGGATTCCAGGCCGCGACGCCGGGCCGGCCCTTCAGCCGTTCATAGACCTCGACGCCGCGCTCGACCTCGTACTGGGTCTCACCCTCGTCCCAGGTCAGCTTGACGCCGTTGACGCCGCCATCGCGGATGTTGATCAAATTGAGATAGTCGATGAAGCCGCCGAAGAAGCCGGTGCCGCCGGCCGCATAGGGCCCGACCCGGTAGCTTTGCAGGGGAAAGAACTGCTCGTCGGCGCGTGCCGGTGCCCCGCCGAGCGAGACCACCGCCGCGGCGGCCAGAACGAATTTCAGAACTCGTGATCGTATCATCTTCAGCCTCTCCGTTTTCAAGGAAATCTCACGTCGCCGCCGCGCCGCGTTTGACGATTGCCGCCCACAGCCGGTCCCACAGCGCGATCAGCCCGCGCGGCTCGGCGATCAGGAAGGCGATGATCAGCGCGCCGATCACGATGCGCTGGCTCATCTCGAGCACGCCCGAATCGAACAGCCCGCCGAGCAGCGCCGCGCCGGCGCGCGACAGCAGCAGCGGGAACACCACGATGAAGGCGGCGCCGAGAAACGCGCCGCGCAGCGAGGCGAGCCCGCCGATGATGATGATGAACAGGATCTGGAACGAGCGATCGAGATTGAAGCCGGCCGGCTCGACCGTGCGCAGATAGGCGAATGCCCACAGCACGCCGGCGATGCCGATCAGGAACGACGAGACGCCGAACGCCAGCAGCTTGGTGCGCAGCAGCGGCACACCGATCACCTTGGCGGCGATCTCATGATCGCGCACCGCGATGAAGTTGCGGCCGCTCTGCGCGCGCAGCAGCCGCCAGGTCAGGAAGGTCGCTGTCGTCACGACGATCAGGGAGAACAGATAGCGTCCCGCCGGCGTCGTGAACGAGATGCCGGCGACACGCAGCGCGGGTGCATCGATCACGCCGGACGGATTGTCGTTGGAGAACCAGCCGAACTTGGTCAGCGCCCACTGTACGAAGAATTGCGCCGCGAGCGTCGAGACCGCGAGGTAGAAGCCGCGCAACCGCAGGCTCGGTAGCCCGAACAGGATGCCGATCGCGGCCGCGACCAGGCCGGCCAGCACCAGATCGACCAGCAGCGGCAGTTGCGGCAGCCGGAGGTGGAGATTGTAGGCAGCGTAGGCGCCGACCGCGAGGAACGCGGCGGAGCCAAGCGACACCTGCCCGGCATAGCCGGTGAGCAGATTGAGGCCGACCGCGGCGAGCGCAAGCGCCAGGAACGGCGTCAGCACCGCATCCATCAGATAGTCCGAGCCGAAAAACGGGATCGCGCCAAAGGCGATCACGGCGGCCGCGATGCCCGCGAATGTCGCGAGGCCAGACACGGCGCGTGTCGATGCTGCTGCGGACATCGCCTAGACTCTCTCCACCAGCTTCTGGCCGAACAGCCCCGACGGCCGCACCAGCAGCAGCACCAGCGCCACGACATAGGCGGCCCAGGCCTCGATGCCGCCGCCGAACAGCGGCCCGACATAGACCTCCGCGAGTTTCTCGATCGCGCCGATCAGAAGGCCGCCGATGATCGCGCCCGCGATCGAATCGAAGCCGCCGAGCACCAGCACCGGAAGCGCCTTCAGCACCACGAGCGAGAGCGAGAACTGCACGCCGAGCCGTGCGCCCCACAACAGCCCGGCGACCAGCGCGACGATGCCGGAGGCCGTCCACACGCTGGCCCAGACCCGCGGCAGCCGCAGCCCGACGGCCAGCGCCGCGAACGGATCGTCGGCGACGGCGCGGAACGAGAGCCCGGTCCGGGTGTAGCGGAAGAACAGTGCGAACAGCGCCACCAGGCTGCCCGCGACCGCCGCGGCGAACAGGTCGAAACGGCTGATGAAGACACCGGCGATGTCGAGCGGCACGTCGCTGATGCCGATGTCGAGGCCATGGACCTGGGTGCCCCACAACAGCTGCGCCGCGCCCTCGATCACATAGGACAGGCCGAGCGTCGCCATGAACAACGTGATCGGCGGCTGGTTGACCAGCGGCCGCAGCACCGTGCGCTCGACGGCCACCCCGAGCGCGACCATGATCACGAGCGTGATCAATAGTGCGAACGGGAACGCGATGCCTCGCTCGACCAGGCTGACGAAGGTCAGCGCCGCGAACAGCAGCATCGCGCCCTGCGCGAAGTTGAGCACGCCCGAGGTTTTGTAGATCAGCACGAAGCCGATCGCGACCAGCGAGTACATCACCCCCGACAGCAGGCCGCCGACCAGGACCTCGATGAAGAACTGATAGTCGAACATCAGACCGCGAGCTCCGTCACGTCGTCATGCGCGACGCCGAGATAGGCGTCGATCACGGCCTGGTCGGACCGCACCTCGCCGGGCGTGCCGTCGGCGATCTTTCGGCCGTCGTCGAGCACCGCGATGCGATCGGACAATCCCATCACCACGCCGATGTCGTGCTCGATCAGCACGATGCTGGCGCCATAGCTGTCGCGCGCATTGCGCACATGCTCGGACAGTTCGCGCTTCTCGCCCGCCGTGACGCCCGCGAACGGCTCGTCCAGCAGCAAAAGCCGCGGCCGCGCCACCAGCGCCCGCGCCAGCTCGACCCGCTTCTGCACGCCGTACGGCAACGTTCCCGCGGCGCGGTCGCGGACCTCGGCAAGATGCAGGAAGCCGATGACGTCCTCGGCGGCGGCGCGGTTCTCGGCTTCGATCCGGCGCGCCAGCGGCGAACCGATGATCTGGCGCAGGAAGCCGGTGCGGACGCGATGCGCTAGCCCCATCAGCACGTTGTCGAACACCGACAGGCCCTTGAAGATCGCGAGGTTCTGGAAGGTGCGCGCGACGCCGTGCGCGGCGAGATCCGCCGTCGGTACCTGCGCGAACCCATGCGCGCCGAACCAGACCCGGCCGCGATCGGGTCGGTAGAGCCCGCTGATGACGTTGAGCAGCGAGCTCTTGCCGGCGCCATTGGGGCCGATCACGGCGCGGATTTCCCTCGGCGCGACCTCGATATCGACGCCGCGCAGCGCCGCGACGCCACCGAATGTCAGCGCGATATCGGTGAGCGCCAGCACCGGCCGGTCCGCGCGATCCGTGGCCTTCGCGCGCACCCGATCGCCTGCACCGGCGATCGCCAGCGCGCGCGCCGCGGCCTCCGCCGGAGCGGCCTCGAGCGCAAGGATGCCGGCATTCGTCATCATCGCCGTCACGTCGCTGGGCTCCCCGTCACTCGGCGGCTTCGGCATGCGCGGCGGTCTTCGCCTCCAGCGCACGCACCAGCGGGATGACGCGGCGGCCGAAATATTCGACCTCTTCCTGGAAGTGCAGGAAGCCGAGCAGCACGAGATCGACGCCGACCTCCTTCAGCGCGACGATGCGCTCGGCGATCTGCTCCGGCGTGCCGATCAAATTGGTCTTGAAGCCGTCATTGTACTGGACGAGATCCTCGAAGCTCGATTGCGCCCAATTGCCCTGGCCTTCCGGCGAGGCCTTGCCGGCGTTCTTCACCTCGTGCCCGAAAGCATGGACCGCCTCCGGATCGGCCTTGACGATGATCTCGTCGAGCACGGCGCGCGCCTCGGCCTCGCTGTCGCGCGCGATCGCGAACGCATTGACGCCGATCTTGACCGCATGGTTGTTGGCGCGCGCCTTGGCCCTGATGTCGTCGACCTGCTTCTTGATCTCCGCGACCGAATTGCCGTTGGTGAAGTACCAATCCGACACGCGCGAGGCCATGTCGCGCGCGGCGCGCGAGCTGCCGCCCTGGAAGACCTCCGGCAGCGGCTGGGCCGGCTTCGGCTTCAGCGTGTAATCCGAGAAGCGGTAGAAATCGCCGCGGAAGGTGAAATTGTCCTGGGTCCAGATTCCGCGCAGCGCGCGGATGAATTCCTCCGAGCGGCGATAGCGTTCGTCGTGATCGAGCCAGGGCTCGCCGATCGCGGTGAACTCGCCGCGGAACCAGCCGCTGACGATGTTGACGGCGACACGGCCTTCGGTGAGCTGGCTGATGGTGGCGATCTGCTTGGCCGCCACCGCCGGATTCCACGGTCCGGGCAACAATGCCGCGATCACCTTCAGTTTCGTCGTCGCAGCCAGCAATGCGTGACTGAAGGCGACCGGCTCATGCTGGAATTCGGCGCCGTAGCCGGCGGTGAAGCGGATCTGGCTCAGCGCGTAGTCGAAGCCGGCCGCCTCCGCGATCTGCGCCAGGCGGCGGTTGTAGTCGATGTCCCAACCGGTTCGCTGCTCGATCTTGCTGATGACCAATCCGCCGGAGACGTTGGGCACCCAGTAGGCGAACTTGATCGGATCATGGCTGGTGGTCATCTGGATGTCCTCGTGTCCTCAAGGGTGAATCGGTTGGCAGGCGACGAAAGGCGTGACGGGAAGCAGGCAGCACGATGCGTTCACGCTGCGCGATGTCAGCGAGTCCGGACGCGGCTCTGTTGCCGTCGTCTGTTCGGGATTGTTCGAGAGTGGGGGCGGTCAGCCCTGCTGATCCGCAGGACGCCGCCGATGCGTCAACAGCAGCCGGCGCAACATCGCGCGCGAGGCGCAACGCGGCTTCGAGAGATATCCAGGAGGTCCGTGCAAGTCATCCGCATTCCCCTCGCAAGCGCCATCGGCGAGCAATCAATAGTCTCAGAGAAAATGCGGGCGAGCGAGTCCAAGCCAAACTCTTTTTGGCCGGATCTGGAATAGCGGTATTCTCTTGTTGGCGCGAAACGCGTCGATTGCTGCTGCGCAGCCGAAATATCGCCGGCGATGGAGCGCGCATGTGTCGAGACGTCGGCGACGATGCACAAACGAGCGCTTGCCAGAGAATCCGTTTCTCTGCGACGGCGCTCGCTCTGCGCGCAGGTTCGGCATGAACGCACGATCACGCGTCAGACGTTTCGCTGGATCGATCGATTTTGGATGAAATGCATTTTCGGTTGGGTGCACGGCTGGCTGTCGGGAACCCCGTCGTCCCGACAGCCCATGCGACGCGGCGTTACTTCACCATCGCGCCGTAGACGATGTCCTGTACGTTCTCGCGATAGTATTTGCGCAGCTCGCCCGGTGCCGCGGTTCCCACCACCACGACGAGGCGCTCCTTCGGATCGCAGAAGAACTGCGTGCCATAGGCGCCGTTCCAGGTGAACTCGCCGGGATTGCCCGGCACCGACGACAGGCCTTCGCTGGTCCGCACCGCGACCGCCAGCCCGAAGCCGAAGCCGGCGCGATGCGGCTCGACCGCGGCGACGTTGTTCTTGATCTCGGGCCCGAGATGGTTCGACGTCATGTGATGCACGGTCTTGGGACCGAGGATGCGCTTGCCGTCGAGCTCGCCGCCGTTGAGCAGCATCTGGCCGAAGCGGAGATAGTCGCCGACGGTAGCGAACGAGCAGGCGCCGCCGCAGTCGAACCTGGTCGGTGTATCGAGCAGCTTGATCGATTGCGGCTTGCCGGTGAGCGGGTCGTCGGCGAACGGGCGCGCCAGCCGCGGGCGCTGGGCATCGGTCGGATGGAAGGTCGCGTCCGTCATGCCGAGCGGCGTCCAGACATTGGCCTTGAGATAGTCGCCGAGCCGCTGGCCGGACACCTTCTCGACCACGGCGCCGAGCACGTCGATCGAGAAGCCATATTCGAACTCGGTGCCGGGCTGATGCACCAGGGGCAACTGGGTGATGCGATCGATGAAGGCCTGGGTATCACCCTCGATGGCCGGTGCCGTGCCGTCGGGATAGAGCCGCGCCAGCGCGCTCGAACTGTCGGGCCGGCCGCCATACATCAGGCCGGAGGTGTGGCGATAGAGATCGTGGATGAAGATCGGGCGCGCCTGCGGCTCCATCGTCAGCGAACCGTCGGCCTGCTGCACGCCGACCTTCATGTCGGCGAACGCCGGATAATATTCGGCGACCGGCGCCTGCAACGGCAACTTGCCCTGCTCCATCAGCGTGAGACCGGCGACCGCCGCCATCGGCTTGGTCATCGAGGCCAGCGCGAAGACCGCATCGATCGGCATCGGCGTGCCCTTGACCGGATCGAGCTGGCCATAGGCCTTGTAATGCACCAGCCTGCCGTCGCGGGCGATCGCCACCACCGCGCCGGGCACCCGCTTGGCCGCGATCTCGCGGGCAAAGAAGTCGTCGAGCCGCGCCAGCCCCTGGTCCGAGAAGCCGACCTGGTGCGCGGCGGCTTCCGGGAGCGGCGGCGCAGCGCGAGCGATGTTGAAGGCAAGGCTTGTGGCGGCCGCAGCCGCGACCATGACGATTTTTCTCATTGTTTCCCCACCAGACATCGCGGGCGATTTTTCTTCGGTTCGCGGCCCGCCGCTCACGGGATTAGACCACGCCGACAACAACGACGACAAGACGCGACCGCGCAAGCCATTCCGATGGCCTGCCGGCGGCCGCTGAGGTAGCGTGTCCCCGTCACGTCGGATCGGGTCCAGCATGAACCGCCGCGCCTTCGTCTCGGGACTGGCCATCGCCGCAGCGCTCACGAGCTTTGCCCCGGCGACGGCGGCGGCCGACGGCAAGCGGGTGGCGCTGGTGATCGGCAACGGCGCCTACAGGAGCGTGCCGGCGCTGACCAATCCGCCGAACGACGCCGGCGATGTCGCCGCCGCGCTGCAACGTCTCGGCTTCGCCGTCAGCCTGATCCGGAACGGCGGCTTCGACGACATGCGGCGCGGGCTGATCGCATTCGGCCGCGAGGCCGCGGGCGCTGACATGGCGGCGGTGTACTTCGCCGGCCACGGCATGGAGATCAACGGCGACAACTGGCTGATCCCGGTCGATGCCGAGCTGAAACGGGATACCGACGCCGCCAACGAGGCCATCAACCTGCAAAGCGTCATGCTGCAAGTCTCCAGCACCACGAGTCTCGGCCTCGTCATCCTCGATGCCTGTCGCAACAATCCGTTCGCCGCGAAGATGAACCGGTCGATCGCGATGCGCGCCGCCCCCAGCAACGGGCTCGGCCGGATCGAGCCGGTCGGCAACGTGCTGGTCGCCTATGCCGCGCGCGACGGCACCACCGCGCTCGACGGCGACGGCCGCAACAGCCCGTTCGCCACGGCGCTGTTGCACAACATCGAGGCGCCGGGCGTCGAGGTCACCTTCATGTTCCGCAACGTCCGCGACGACGTGATGGAGGCGACACGCAACGAGCAGCAGCCGTTCGTCTACGGCTCGCTGTCGCGCAAGGCGATCTATCTGGCTGGAGAGCCGGCGGTCGGCGCAACGGCCACGACGCAAGCGAACGCCGCACCGGCGGCGGCTGCTGTATTGCCGCCGCCCGCACCCCCGGCCGGCGCCATCGATCCCGCGCTGGTCGGCACCTGGGAGATCATGGTGGCGAGCGGCCGCGGCCAGTCGCGCTGGATCTGGCAGATCCTGGCCGACGGCACCTACAGATTCCACGCCGAGCCGTTCCGCTCGGCGCGATCGCATGAAGGCACGGTCACCTTCGCCAACGGCCGCTGGACCCTGCACGCGCTGAGGGGATTGCGCAATTACAGCGACGCCGGCTCCTACGAAGTCCATGACGCCACCGCCGTGATCACCGGCAAGCTCGGGACTGGGTATTGGAAGCGGAGCGTGGAGTGAGGCGCATGAGGCGATACAGCGGCGCGTTGAGGTCGAGAAGACCAGTCCGTGAGGCTTGCGAGCGCTGGCAAGATTTCGACAGATGAGAGGGCGATGATATGTACCGGTTACTGGCCATGATCTGCTTCAGCATCGTCACGCTGGCAATGGCGCGTCCCGCCTGCGCGGAAAAGATCTACTATCTTCACGATCCCGGCGGCAACACCGCTGCGCACATCTACACCTACACGCGGGTCAATGCGGAGTATGATCGCGTGGTGATCGATGGTCGCTGCAAATCGTCCTGCACGACGGTGCTCGGAACCGTCCCCCTCAACAAGATCTGCATTACCCCGAACGGCTACTTCATGTTTCACGCCGCGCATCACGGTGACCGCAGCATCAACCCCGGTGAGACTCAGCTGATGATGTCGTCCTATGCGCCCGCGGTGCGCGACTGGGTTCTGAAGCACCATGCGCTCGATCAGGTGGATCCTTACACATACCTGTACGCCAGGAACGTGACGTTCATCCGCCGCTGCAACAAGTAACCCTGCGGGCCACGAACGGGCCGACGCCGCGACCGAGTTCCTCCGTAGACCCGCCACCCGTTGCGGGATTCACCGATACTATACCAAATCTGCGGAAGAACCCCGGACTGTGACCTGGGTCGCTCCAAGGTTGCCGCGCGATATGCTATCGAATTTGCCGTATAATTTGTACGTTGGCTCATTTTTGGCTGGGGACCGATGGCCGCTCGTAGATTGCCGCAAGGGCAGGCCCCCACACGGGTAGCGCGTCGCCGCTGGAATGAGGAACGGTCACTGCGGTGTGCCATCAGGATGGCCCGCATGGGCTATTGGGAATCACACAGCGCGGCCGCGACCGACGTCTGGATATCACCCGAATTCGCCGCCTTCTACGAGTTCGAGACAGTCGACGGCTTCATCCCGATCGCCACGGTGCGCGGGCGTTATTTGCCTGAAAGCCAGAAAGTCCTGGAAACGCATTACGCCGCCTGCTGGGCGGACGGGCAGCCCTACGCCGTGCAAACCAGGCTCCGCAAGTCCGATGGCAGCGTGCTCGACTGCGTGGTCCATGGCGAGCCGGAATTCGACGCCCGCGGTCAGGTCCGGCGCGTCTCCGGTATCGTCCGCGACGTCACGGAGGAAACCTCCGCGCTGCGGCGCTTGGCCGAGAGCGAGCAACGGCTGGCCGATTTTGTCTCCACCGCCTCGGACTGGTGCTGGGAGAGCGCCCCCGACCATCGGCTGCTGCCCTATCCCAGATCGCTTCCCGGCAATGCCGCGTTCCAGACCGTGGCCTCCGGCGGGAAGGCGCGCTGGGAGCTGGCCTATGCGCCCGAAGACGCGGAGGGCATGGCGCAGCACCGGGCCGACATGGAGGCCCATCGCCCTTTTCGCGACTTCATCTATACGTTGATCGGCAAGGACGGGTCGCGCGTCAGCATCTGCACCAGCGGCAAGCCGATCTACGCCGACGATGGCAGCTTTCTCGGCTATCGCGGCACCGCCAGCGACATCACCCAGCTCAGGGCGGCCAAGGCGCTGCTCGACCAGCGCACGCGGGCACTGGAGGAAGCGCACCGGCTCGGCAAGATCGGCACCTGGAGCTACCGGCTCGACACCGGGCGCACGACCTGGGCGTCCGAACTCTACCAGCTGCTCGGCTTCGATCCCGACACGTTCGAGCCGACCGATGAGACCATCAGGCCCCGTTTCCTCGGCGCCGACGCCGACCGCTTCCGCGACGTGCAAAAGCGGGTTCTCCGCACCCGTGCGACCGAAGCCACCGATCTGCGCATCGTGCACGCGGACGGCACTCCCCGCGATCTGGCCGTGATCTGCAAGGCAGAGGTCGCCCACGACAAGGTCATCGGCATCATCGGCACCGTGCAGGACGTCACCGAGCGCAAGGAGGCCGAGCGCCAGCTCGAGCAGCTCGCCTACACCGATCCTTTGACCGGGCTTGCCAATCGCGCGCTGTTCACGCGCCAGCTCGCAACCCTGATCGAAGGTTGCGCCCAGCAAGGCCGCCGCGGCGCGCTGCTGCTGATCGACCTCGATCGCTTCAAGGAGGTCAATGATTCCCTCGGCCATGCCGCCGGCGACAAATTGCTGGTCCAGGTGGCGGCCGCGCTGCGCCAGGAATTGGGGCCGCGCGCCTTCATCGCCCGGCTCGGCGGCGACGAATTCGCCGTGCTGGCAGAGGGATACGGCATGTCCGACGTCGCGCTCACCGAACTCGCCAACCGGCTGATCGTCAAGCTGTCGGTCCCCGTCGATCTCACCGAGGGCGAGGCTTGTGTCGGCGCCACCATCGGCATCGCCCGCCTGCCGGAGCATGGGGCGACGGCGGAGACGGCCGCGCGCAACGCCGACCTCGCGCTCTACATGGCCAAGGAGGCCGGGCGCGGCCGGGCGCAACTGTTCGAGCCGGTCTATGCCCAGGCGGTCGATCAACGGCTCGATCTCGGCCGGCATCTGCGCCACGCCGTGGAAGCTGGCACGCTCGAGGCCCATTACCAGCCGCAGCTCGACCTGAGGACCGGTCGCGTCACCGGCTTCGAGGCGCTGCTGCGCTGGACCCATCCCGAGCGCGGGCCGATCTCGCCGGCGGAGTTCATCCCGATCGCCGAAAGCTCCGGGCTGATCGTCGACCTCGGCCTGTGGGTGCTGCGTGAGGCCTGCCGGCAGGGCCGCATCTGGCTGGATGCCGGATTGCCGCCGCGCGCCGTCTCGGTCAACGTCTCTCCGGCGCAGATCTGGAACGTGGATTTCGAGACCGCGGTCTCGGCCGTGCTGGCGGAGACCGGCTTTCCCGCCAAGCTGCTCTGCCTGGAGCTGACCGAAAACCTGTTCGTGGATCACACCGAGCAGCGGATCAGCCGCACGCTGACCGCGCTCTCCGATCTCGGCGTGCGCTTGGCGCTGGACGATTTCGGCTCGGGCTATTCCTCGCTCGGCTATCTGACGCGCCTGCCGTTCGATTGCCTCAAGGTGGACCGCGCCTTCGTGGATGGCATCTCCACCGCGCCGGAGAAGCGCAAGCTGCTCGGCGGCATCATCGCGCTATCGCACGGGCTCGGCATGACCGTGGTGGCGGAGGGCGCCGAATTGCCGGCTGAAGTGGACGTGCTCGGCGGGCTCGATTGCGACCAGGTGCAGGGCTTCGTGTTTTCCCCGCCCGTCGCAGCCGACAAGGCGACGCAGGTCGCCGCCCGCATCGAGCGCGAGGCATCCCGGATGCAGCCGAAGCAGAAGAGTCTTTGAGCCGTCACCATTCTTGGCAACTTCATTGCCCGCGGCTGAATAAAGTTACATTCGACCCGAGTTCCTGCCTGCGCAACAGGCCGGGGCGCATTTCGAAAATGGATTCAGATATTTAGAGCCTGAAATCCGATCGATTCCGGGCCGAATGACCGCCGCGCGTTCAAATCGCCGTGTGCGCCTTGCGCGCGTCAACCAGAGGGCGCATGTCCTGAGCATCCGATGCCAAGCTCCCTCCGCATCGATCCAGAACAGGCCCATCACGATTCAATCGAACCAGACCGGGCATGAAGCGACAAAACAGCCATCAACAATGAGCTTCCTGCCGGGCTGAAACTCTCAGCAATCATAAAACGATGCGTACACACTGTTGCGACTTCGTTTGGTTAAACGGGCTAATTGCACCTCCCTACGGTTGTGCGACTGAGGAGTCGCATCTAGCTTCCGCGCCGGCCGGAATTTTCATGTGAGTTGCCCAACGACGATTTCCCGCAACGCGGCCTGAACGTCTGCGCTGCACATGCGGCTCCGTTTCGGAGTCGCCCCACCTGGAGACGACTGCAATGTCCACCTCTGCATCCCCCAAACTCGCGGAATCGACCGCCGTCAACGAGGCCATCAAGGCGCGGATGGCGCCGAAGCAGGCGGCGCAGGCCGCGCCCGTCGACATCACCGCCAATCCCGTGGCCAAGATCGTCTTCAATCCCGAAGTCACGCCCGAGGAGCGCAGCCGCCAGATCGGCGCGCTGCTCTCGCCGGATCTTGCCGAGGACTGCAAGGCGTCGGTCAAGCAGCTCGAGGCCTACAAGGAATATCTGGCGCAGCAGCGCACGCTGATGCAGCGCAAGCTGATCGAGCTGTCGTCGACGACCGTCTTCGCCAAGATGAAGCAGACCTTTGCCGACATGAACAAGGGCGTGCTGGATTTCCGCGAGATGATCCACCCGCTGGTCGACAATCTCGATGCGCTCTACACGCTGCGCACCGCCGGCGACAATGTCGTGCTGGATACCTTCGCGGAGATCGAGGACGATCGCAAGCGCGAGGCCGATTGGGACCGCCGGACCTCGGAGGTCGAATCCCAGGCGCGGCAGGCGACCTCCGACAAGGACATGCTCGAGCGCGACATCGCCAAGCTGAAGACGCAGACCGGCCTGTTCGGCGGCATCAAGAAATCCGCGCAGGCCGAAATCGCCGCCAAGGAGCTCCTGATCGCCAAGCAGATCGAGGCGCTGAAGACCTGTCGCGACAAGGCGCAGGCGATCATCACGGAGAAGGCCGAGCACGACGCCAAGCAGGGCAAGTTCAAGGCCGAAAAGGACCAGGTCCGCAAGATGCTCGACATCTCCGGCCCCGAGCACGTCAAGCGCGTCGAGGGCATCATCAAGGCCGCGCTCGACTACATCGACAAGTCGCAGGTCACGGTCTCGGAGCTGCGCGACGAGCTCGGCGGAATCGAGGGCCAGGCCGACAAGCTGGTCAAGATCAACTCGCAGATGATCACGGTGGTCGCGATCCTCGACAAGGGCATCGACCTCGCCTCTACGGCAAACAAGGAGAAGGTGCAGGCGCTGTCGACGCCGAAGGAGGGCGAGGATACGCTTGGCCGCCTCGAGCGCGAGCGCAAGAAGAACGATTTCGAACGCCATGTCACGGCGCTGCTGGACAGCGGGCGCGGCACCAAGAAGACGGTAGCCGATCTCGAAAAGGACGCCGTCGACGCCAACACCTTCCACGACGCCCTCGGCAAGCAGAACGTCAATTTGCGCGAGCTCTCCAGCGACGGTATCGCCAGCGTCGCCACCAGCCTGAACACCACGATCCAGGCGCTCAACAACTCGGCGCTCAACGAGGCCTCGGAGAGCGTGCGGGATTCGATGCGGGCGATGAATGCGGTGACCGACGACGTCGCCAACAAGGAGGTGATCCGCCAGGCACTGCAAGTCGACGAGGCCTCGAAGCGGATCATGGAGAAGGTCGAGTCGATGTCGAACATCGCCGAATCGCTGCAAGCCGCCAACAAGCTGCGCGAAGACGGGCTCTCCAACATCCAGAGCCGGCTCGGCGAGCTCAGCGACGTCACCGCCACGGTGCGCGCGCGCTTGCAGGAGAGCATCGGCATGGATGCCAAGGAGCCCGGCGCTGCGGCCGCTGCGACGGCGCCGAAACCGGTCGACGACAAGGAGATCACGTTCGGGCAGATCTGAGCTTCGCTCCCGGACCGGCACGACCGGTCCGGGCTTCCCTCGCGTGCAGCCTGACCGATGGACATCCCGATGGCCGACAATTTTCTGATCACCGGCAGCGACATGCTCGCCAACCGGAAGAACTTCAAGCTGGTTGGCCGTACGGAGAAGTTCGAGGAACTGTGCACCATCCTGACGCGGATGGAAGCCAACAGCGTGATCGTCTCCGGTCCGAGCGGCGTCGGCATCACCACGCTGGCGCTGGCGCTGCAAGCCCGCAAGGCCGACGCCGACGCGCCGTTCGACATCGTCAACAAGCGGCTGTTCTGGCTCGACACCGATGGCCTGTTCGGCCTCGGCGACAACGATGCCATCGTCAAGCAGTTCAAGGCGATCTTCGCGATCCTGAACCGCACCCCCGACAGCGTCCTGATCGTCGAGGATACGCTCGATCTGATCGACGCGCTGCGCAACAGCGGACTGATGCACATCGTCAACGCGTTGACGGCGATGGTGAAGGCGAAGAAGACCCAGGTCTTCCTCGAGGTGCGCGAGGCCGACCTGACCCAGGTGCTCAAGTGCCATTCCGATTTCCGCGATCATTTCACGCTGATGGATCTGACCGAGCCGGCCGGCGCCGAGCTCGAGGAGATCGCGCTGCACGGCGCGAAAGATCTCGAGGAGAGTTACGAGGTCCGGATCGATCCGCCGGCGGTCAAGGCCGCCATCGACATGACGAGTAAGTATCGTTCGCTCGACACCGGGCTGACCGCGGCGCAGCCCGCACGCACCCGCACCCTGCTCGATCGCGGCATGGCGCGCTATCTGCTGCGGGCGCATTCGACGCCGCCGTTGCTCGCGCAGCTGGAAGCGGAGCTGGCGCGTCTCACCGCCAGCGGCGCCCCCGCCGGCAGCGAACAGAAGGCCGCCGCCGTGCGCGCCGCGATCGCGCGCCACAAGGCCGAGTTCGCCGAATACCAGGCCAGGATCAAGGGCTACTACGCGGCGCAGCGCGAGGGCGAGAAGTCGATCGCGCATATGGAGGCGCAACTGCGCACCCTCGAGGACGAGGAGAAGAAGCGGCACCTCGATGAACCTGCCGGCAAGGCCTCCGCCGGCGATGCCGACTTCGACCTGATCGCCAGGGCGTCCGGCTATGCCACGCCCGAGATTCTCCAGCTGCGCGGCGAGATCGCGCGGACTCAGGCGGCCGTCGACGAGAACCGGGTGAAGTACAAGGCCGTCACCAGGGAGATCAACGACCGCCTGCTGTTCACCGCCGACATGGTGATCGACGAGTTCTCGCTGATCTCCGGCATCGATGCCTCCAAGCTCAAGCAGAACGACGCCGTCAAGCTGCTCAACCTGCACGGATCACTGAAACGGCGGGTGTTCGGCCAGGACGACGTGCTCGATCACGTCGACCGCGCGATCAAGGTCTGGCGGCGCGGACGGCGCACCGACCGGCCGCTGCCGTTCCTGTTCTGCGGCGCCAGCGGCGTCGGCAAGACCGAGGTCGCCAAGGGGCTGGCGGAAGCGCTGTTCGACACCGACAAGGCGTTGAACCGCTACGACATGGGCGAGTTCATGGAGAAGAACGACGTCACCAAGCTGATCGGCGCGCCTCCGGGCTATGACGGCTTTGCGGCCGGCGGCGAGATGACCAACTCGGTGCGGGCCAATCCGTATCAGGTCATGCTGTGGGACGAGATCGAGAAGGCTCACCCCGACATCTTCAACATCTGCCTCAACATCCTCGACGACGGACGCTGCCGCGACAATCTCGGCCGCAAGGTCGAGTTCGGCGACGTGGTGATGCCGATGACCACCAACATCGGCGCGGATCATGCGCTGCGGGTCGGCACCGGTCCCGGCGACCTGAGCCAGGAAGAGGCCTATGAGCTCACCATCCGCGACCTGAAGAAGGCGTTCCGGACCGAATTCCTGAACCGCTTCGAGGGGCGCGAGAACATCATCCTGTTCCACAAGCTCAACATGGACACGATCGAGAAGATCGTGTTCCGCGAAATCTCGCGCATCAACGCCTTCTACCTGGCGCAATCGATCGAGGTGCGCTTCCCCGAAGCACAGCTGCGCGAGTTCTGCGACAAGACCTATTCGCCCGAGATCGGCGCCCGCGGCCTGCCGGGGCGGATCAAACGCATCGAGGCCATGATCGTCGACAAGACGATGGCGGACCCCGCCTTCAGCGGCACGCTCGACATCGGCTTCGATGCGACGAGCCGCAATTTCACGTCGAGCTGGATCCCCCATGACCGAAAAGCCGCATGACGACGCCAACGCGTTGCTGGACGGCATCGACAAGACGCTGTCCGACTTCAAGACCAAGGCCTATGAGGCCAAGAAGTCCTACGACCAGTCCGAGCTCGGGCGCGCCCATCGCGACCTGACCCTGCTCGGCCGGTTCTGGTCGCAATTCGTCCGCTCCTGCGGCTGGATCTACCTGACGCTGATCGCGCCCGTCACCTGGCGGCTCTACCGCTTCGTGCGCTGGCTCTTCGCCGGCTACCGCGCGCTCTGGGCGCGCTGCGTCTACGCCAAGGACGCCTATGGCGACCCGGAGTTCAGCAAGGCGCGCGGCGGCATCATGATCCTGGCGACGATCGCCGTCTGCTACCTCGTCTATGGCGCGATGACGGTCGCGGCGACCTTGCCCTGGTACCTGGCCACGGTGCGGCACGACGAGCAGCTCTATCTGTCGAACTCGCAGAACCTCTCCAGCTCGCAGACCGAAGGCCTCGAGGTCCACGAGGTCTATGGTTGCGAGACGCTGCCCTGCACCGAGCAGAATACCGTGACGTTCCGGGTGCGCTCGACCTGGTTCAACGAGCTCTGGAGCATCCTCCACCACGGCTCGCTGTTCTATCCCGGCTACGTCGCCGCCGCCGTCAGCCCGGTGCTGAACCGCTGCGTCATCACCTCCTACGGCGTCCGCAGAAAATTCCTGGTGCGATCCTGGGAGCTCTATCCCGATCTCGTCCAGGTCGAGTGCATGCCGACCGGCGGTGACAGCGGCAAGGACAGCAAGACGATCGACAACAAGGATTATCGGTAGGAGACGGCTGATGCGCGGCTCCGCCACTCGTAGCCCGCAAGGGTGAAGCGTGGTGCCCAGGGGCGGGATCGAACCATCCGGCTTCGCCCTTCGGGCTACGCCGGGACGAGTGTCCGCGTGGAGCGATTACGGGCTACGGCAGCATTGTGAGGGGGATGGTGCCCAGGGGCGGGATCGAACCACCGACACTGCGATTTTCAGTCGCATGCTCTACCAACTGAGCTACCTGGGCATACCCGCGGGGCCGAAAGGCCGGTGCGAGCGGGCGGTTTATAGAGAGGTCGGGGCGCTGTGTCCACCCGGCTTCGCGAAACGCTTCGCCGGGCGCGGCCCGTCCCGTCATCTTTCCCCAACTTGTTGGGAAAACTCGGCTATTCCGGGTCCTCCGCGTCGTCCTCGCGGCCGGGCACGACATAGGAGCCGGTCAGCCAGCGGTTGAGGTCGACGTCGCGGCAGCGCGGCGAGCAGAACGGACGGAAGGCCTGCGCGACCGGCTTGCCGCAGATCGGGCAGGCGCGTGGGGTGGCCGGAGGGGTTCGGGGTTGGTCGGTCATGGCTCGGACTTAGCCTATACCGTCTGGCAATCAAGCAGGCGGCATCATGTTCCATGTTGCGCAGGGACGGGCTTCCCTTCTCCCCCTGTGGGAGAAGGTGGCGCGGACATCGTCCGCGACGGATGAGGGGTCTCCGTCCGCGGAGACAGACCCCTCACCCAAATCGCATCTGCGATGCGATTTGACCTCTCCCATAAGGGGCCACAAGGGAGAGGTGTACCGGTGATGCCGATACTCCAGAACTGATCTCACACCGCCGCGGTGTTGAGCCAGCCGTAGCGGATCGGGAAGCCTTCGCCGCCGAGCAAGGTCACGGTCTCATAGAGCGGCAGGCCGACCACGTTGGTGTAGGAGCCGACCATCTTGACCACGAAGGAGCCGGCGATGCCCTGCACGGCGTAGCCGCCGGCTTTGCCGCGCCATTCGCCGGAGCCGATATAGGCCTGGATGTCGTCCTCGCTGAGCCGCTTGAAGCGCACGCGGGTCTCGACCAGGCGCTGGCGGAACGCTTCGCGCGGCGTCACCACGCAGATCGCGGTGTAGACCCGGTGATTGCGGCCCGACAGCAGCCGCAGGCATTGCGCGGCCTCGTCGACCAGGTTGGCCTTGGGCAGGATGCGGCGGCCAACCGCGACCACGGTGTCAGCGGCAATGATGAAGGAGCCGCGCAAGTCGTCGTCAAGCTGCACCGATTTCAGCGCGGCGTCGGCCTTGGCACGCGCCAGGCGGTTGGCGCAGGCGCGCGGCAACTCTCCGCGCCGCGGGGTCTCGTCGACATCGGCCGGACGCAGCGCATCGGGTTCGATGCCGGCCTGGTTGAGCAGCGCCAGCCGCCGCGGCGAACCGGAAGCAAGAACGAATTTGGGACGGCCTAGCATGCGGGCTTTGGGGCTGAATCGGGGGGACGGACGCGGGCGGAACCTATCGGATGGGGCATCGATGCACAACCTTGGAACCGGCTGCGAATCGCGCGCCCGCTGGGGGACAAGGCCCCATAAGCACAGCTGTTTGTCAGTCTGGCGACAACGGGCACTCCCACCGATCGGAACACGCGGAACGTCAGCCGCTCGCGGCGCCAGTCTTGGCGAAGCGGCGGCGGATCCGCATCAGGAGGCCGTCGCAGACTTCGCGATAGGCGGCGAGCTTCTGCTCGCGATTGCCGCTGGTGCCGGTCGGATCATGTGTCGGCCAGTATTCGACATCGGCGGCGAGCGTTCGGGTCAGGTCCAATGCCTTGTGATGCGCCTCCGGCGACAGCGTGATGATGAGGTCGAAGTTCAGTCCTTCCCAGTCCTCGAGCTCCTCGAAGGTCTGCGGCTTGTGGCCGGAAATGTCCTGGCCGAACTCGGCCATCACAGAGACCGCGAATGGATCGAGTTCGCCCTTCTTGACGCCGGCGGAGCGGACATAGAGGCCTTGCGGGAACATCTGCTGCAACAGGCTTTCGGCCATCGGCGAGCGCACGGCGTTGTGGCCGCATGCGAACAGCACGGCCTGCGGGTTGCGCGCGCGCGGCGCTTCCATCCGATCAGGCTTTTTTCGACCGGGGTACGCCCCCGTCAATCATCGCGTCGCTGATCATGCGCCTCTCGTTTTGGCGCATTGTCTGATCCGAAAACCGGTACCCACTTTTCGGGATCATGCGCCCTCACCCTTCCAGTGCAGCACAGTGATCAGCGTGAACAGCCGCCGCGCGGTCTCGAAATCGACCCGCACCTTGCCCTTGAGCCGCTCCTGCAACGTGCGCGAGCCCTCGTCATGGATGCCGCGGCGCCCCATGTCGATTGCCTCGATCTTGTCCGGCGTCGCGGTTCGGATGGCCTGATAGTAGCTGTCGCAGATCATGAAGTAGTCCTTCACGACGCGGCGGAACGGGGTCAGCGACAACAGATGCGCGACCACCGGCGCGCCATCTTCTCTCCGGATATCGAACATCAGCCGGTTGCCGGTGATCGCGATATGCAGGGTATAGGGACCCGGCCCGGCGGCGCCCTCGGGCGCGAACAGGTTCTGCTCGACCAGGTCGTAGATCGCGATCGCCCGCTCATGCTCGATGTCGGGCCCGGAACGGCCGATCGATTCCTCGTCGAGCGTCACCGCGACGATGCGATTGTCGGAATCGTCGGCTGGAGGCTGGGTCATGGGAGATTGAGGCGCAATCCGACGGAACGTGAATGGGCATCGAGACCCTCGGCCTGGCCGAGCGTCATCGCGGCGGGCCCGAGCGCACGGAGCTGATCCGGCCCACAGCGCAGGATCGAGGTTCGCTTCATGAAGTCAAGCACCCCGAGGCCGGAAGAGAACCGCGCCGAGCGCGCGGTCGGCAGCACGTGGTTGGAGCCGCCGACATAGTCGCCGATCGCCTCCGGGGTATGCGGCCCCAGGAAGATCGCCCCGGCATTGCGGACCTTGTTCGACAGAGCCTCGGCGTCGGCGGTCATGATCTCGAGATGCTCGGCCGCGATCGCGTTGGCAAGCTCGACCGCGTCGTCCAGCTTTGCCACCTTGATCACGGCGCCAAAATCATTCCACGAGGTGCGGGCGATCTCGGCGCGCGGCAGCGTCACAAGCTGCGCCTCGACCGCGCGCTCGACATCGGCGGCGAGCCGCGCGCTGTCGGTGATCAGGATCGACTGCGCGCTGACGTCATGCTCGGCCTGCGCCAGCAGATCGGCCGCGATCCAGTCGGCATTGCCGGTGTCGTCGGCGATGACCAGCACCTCGGAAGGGCCGGCGATCATGTCGATGCCGACCTTGCCGAACACCAGCCGCTTGGCGGCCGCGACATAGGCGTTGCCGGGACCGACGATCTTCGCCACCGGCGCGATCGTCGCGGTACCATAGGCGAGCGCGGCCACCGCCTGGGCACCACCGACGCGGTAGATCTCGGAAACGCCGCCGAGATGGGCGGCCGCGAGCACCAGCGGGTTGAGCTTGCCGTCCGGCGCCGGCACCACCATCACCACCCGCGGCACCCCGGCGACCCTGGCCGGCACCGCGTTCATCAGCACCGAGGACGGATAGGCCGCGGTGCCGCCGGGCACGTAGAGCCCGACCGCATCGACCGCGCTCCAGCGCCAGCCGAGCTCGACGCCGGCGGCATCGGTGAAGCGCTCGTCCTTCGGCAGCTGGCGGCGATGGAAGGTCTCGATCCGGTCGCGCGCGAAGCTCAGGGCCTCAACGGTCTTGGGGTCGCAGGCCGCGACCGCAGCGTCGATCTCGGCCGGCGTGATGCGCAGGCCGGCGGCGGCGATATCGAGCCGGTCGAACTTCCTGGTCGCCTCGAGCAGCGCCGCGTCGCCGCGGGCGGCCACGTCGTCGACGATGGCGCGGGTGGCACGCTCGACGTCGGCCGAGACCTCGCGCTTGGCCGCCAGGAAATCGCGGAAACGCTGCTCGAAATCGGCGCTCTGTCGGTCCAGGCGAACGGGCATGGCGGCTTTCTGAAGAGAACTCTGGGTCCCTGCTCAATGGCGCGGCGGATAATGGCCGTCAACCCTTGGGACGCGGCGGGCTGAGCGTTACGCCGGCGGCATCCCGAAATCGTCAGCCCCGAGATCGGTCAATTCGCACTCCAGGCACTCGACATCCAGCCGCAGCGCCCCGCCATGGCCGAACATCAGGAGCGCGCTGCCGCTGGGCGGGTTGGAGACATGGAATTCGATCCCGAGCAGTTCCAGGGGGGCGTCCGGGGCCGCCAGGTCGATCTTGCGCGACTTGCAGGCCAGCACCCGGTCGAACCGGAGCGCGGCGACCATCCGCCGCGAGCAGGTGCCGCCCGACAGGGTCTGCTCCCAGTCGAGCCGGTTCAGGCCGACCACCAGGCGCTTCTCGCCCTGGCGCCAGACGATATCGGAGGGCTGGACGCGGGCGTCCTGCACATGGGCGGAGATGACCGCGAGGTCATCGGCATCGAGGGCGATCAGCTTCAGGGGCGCGGGCGGGGACATAACGGTGGTTATAACGCGTTCGGCAGCCAGAGGTACCACGCGGCGCCGAGGAAATGCCGCTCGGGGGAACCGGCCGCGCACGAGCAAAATATCGAAAACAACCCCATGCAAAGGAGCTGACGGCGACGGCGCTCGACAAGGTAACCTGGCACGTCGGGCAAATTCGTCAGGTGAGCACGCTCGT
The DNA here is from genome assembly GCF_002341725.1 of Bradyrhizobium sp. UBA2491. Lineage (NCBI taxonomy): Bacteria > Pseudomonadati > Pseudomonadota > Alphaproteobacteria > Hyphomicrobiales > Nitrobacteraceae > Bradyrhizobium > Bradyrhizobium sp. UBA2491. The sequence continues at coordinate 42,401 of NZ_DDOP01000014.1, read as the reverse complement.
CAGGCTCCCTCCCCCGCAAGGGGGGAGGGAACCCTACCGCTGGTGGCTGCCTCACCTGGTCGCACCGAACTGCGATGGTGTTTGCGCTCGCCTCACCCCTTGATGAACGCCAGCAGGTCCGCGTTGATGGTCTCGGCCTCCGTGGTCGGCATGCCGTGCGGGAAGCCCTTGTAGGTCTTCAGCGTGCCGTTCTTCAGCAGCTTGGCCGAGAGCGGGCCGGAATCCGCGTAGGGCACGATCTGGTCGTCGTCGCCATGCATCACCAGCACCGGCACGTTGATCTTCTTCAGATCCTCGGTGAAGTCGGTCTGCGAGAACGCGACGATGCCGTCGTAATGGGCTTTCGCGCCGCCCATCATGCCCTGCCGCCACCAGTTCTGGATCACCGCTTCCGACGATTTTACGCCGGGCCGGTTGTAGCCATAGAACGGGCCGGCCGGCAGATCGCGATAGAACTGCGATCGGTTGGCCGCGACCTGCGCCTGCAAGCCGTCGAACACCGATTTCGGCAGGCCGCCGGGATTGGCGGGCGTCTGCACCATCAAGGGCGGCACGGCTGCGATGATTGCGGCCTTCGCCACCCGGCTCTCGCCATGGCGAGCGATGTAGTGCACGACCTCGCCGCCGCCGGTGGAATGACCGACATGGACGGCATTCTTCAGGTCGAGATGCGCGGTGACCGCGGCGAGGTCATCGGCATAGTGGTCCATGTCGTGGCCGTCGGCGACCTGGGCGGAGCGGCCGTGGCCGCGGCGGTCATGGGCTATGACGCGAAAGCCGTGATTGAGGAAGAACAGCATCTGGGCGTCCCAGTCGTCCGACGACAGCGGCCAGCCATGGCTGAACACGATCGGCTGACCCGAGCCCCAATCCTTGTAGAAGATCTCGACGCCGTCCTTGGTGGTGATGGTGGGCATTGGATCGCTCCTGTTGTTGCCGATCTGGTGGTCCGGCCACGCCAGGCATGAACCGGCTGTTGGCGACGGCGTGTCCAGACACGCCGCCGCATGTCATGGTCTATGTGCGTCGCCTCGAATTGATGTCATCCGCCCCGGATCAGGCGAACGCAGCCGGCCTGAACCGGCGCCAGGCGCCGATGATCATCACGGCGAAGAACACCAGCACGATGCCCTGCACGGCGGCAAACACCGGCCCTGACGGCGGGTTCGGCGGCACGGCCGGCGCCAGCGCCTGCAACGCGGGGATCTTGAGGAAGCTCTGGATGACCAGCACGAAGACGTTGAGATAGAGCGAGACCAGCGCGGTCACGATATAGATCGGCCGCCAGGCGCCCTTGAGCTGCATCGCATACAGCGCGATGCAGGCGATCGCGAGCAGCACCAGCGAGAGGCCGCCGATGATGTGCGACGGCAGCAGCTTCTCGGTCACGAGCGGCGGGATCAGGAAGCCGGTGGCGTTGGTCAGGATCGTGAGCAGCAGGAAGATCGCGGTCAGCCCGGGTCTCGACTGCGAACCGAGCAGGCCGAACATCACGATCACACCGGAGACGATCGCAATCAGGCTGATGATAACGTGCACAAGCACCAACGTCGTCATGTGGCGCACTCCCCGTTGAGAACCCACACCACGTTACGATGCATCTCCGAGAATTGCTACATGGTTCGATGGCAGGACGACTGACAGCCCATTTCCGCTGCGGTGGCTCGAAAGCGACGCGCCGCGGCGCGTGCACCACGTGAGATGTTGAATCAATAATAACGCGGGATCGGTCCGTTATGCGGCGTCTTGCGCTTCGACAGGTCGAACAGCACCTCGTCGACATAGCACCAGCCCCAGCCCTCCGGCGGATCGTAACCCTCGATCACCGGATGGCCGGTGGCGTGGAAATGCGCGGTCGCATGCCGGTTCGGCGAGTCGTCGCAGCAACCGACATGGCCGCAGGTCCGGCAGATCCGCAGATGCAGCCACGGGCTGCCGCTCTTCAGGCACTCCTCGCAGCCGAGCGCGCTCGGGGTGACGTCCTGGATGCCGGCGATATGGGTGCAGCCTTTTGGCATTTGCGGCCTCCTGCTTGTGAGTCTTTTTTAACCCGTCATCCTGAGGAGCGCGGAACGCGCGTCTCGAAGGATGAATCGGCCACAGGCGGGGCCGTGCATCCTTCGAGGCTCGCTTCGCTCGCACCTCCAGCGACAAAGGCGAAGCCTTTGCGCGGGGATGACGGGAATAGAGCTTCCCCGCCGCATCATCGCTACAATGACGGACTGCCGGCATCGGCGAGATAGCCGTGCAGCGCGGCGACGACCTGGGCGCCTTCGCCGATCGCGCCGCCGACCCGCTTGACCGATCCGGAGCGGACGTCGCCGACCGCGAACACGCCGGGCACCGTGGTCTCGAGCAGCGGCACGGCGGGCGTGCCCTCGCCGTTCTGCACGCCTGTCTTGACGAAGCCGCCGCGATCGACCTCCACGCCGCAGCCTTCGAGCCAGCCGGTCGCCGGATCGGCGCCGACGAACAGGAACAGGTTGCGGATATCCATCGTGAACGCGTCGGGAGCGAGCCGGCTGCGCCAGCGCACCCGCTCCAGCGTCTCCGCGCCGTCGAGCCCGATCACCTCGGTGTTGAACATCAGCTCGATGTTCGGCGTCGCCTCGATGCGCTCGATCAGATAGCGCGACATGCTGGCCCCGAGCCCGCCGCCGCGGATCATCATGTTGACCTTGCGGGCATGCGCAGACAGATAGACCGCCGCCTGCCCGGCGGAGTTGCCGCCGCCGACCAGCACGACGTCCTGGTTGGCGCAGAGCCGCGCCTCGATCGGCGAGGCCCAGTACCAGACGCCGCGGCCTTCATAGGTCTCGAGATTGTCGATCACAGGCCGCCGGTAGCGCGCGCCGCTCGCCACCACCACCGATTTGGCGCGCAGCGTGTGCCCGCATCCGGTTGCGAGCGCGAACGCGCCTGATGTCTTGGAGCAGTCGAGCGATTTGATCGAGACCGGGATCAACATCTCGGCGCCGAATTTCTGCGCCTGGTTGAAGGCCCGCCCGGCCAGCGCCTGGCCGGAGATGCCGGTCGGGAAGCCCAGATAGTTTTCGATCCGCATGCTGGCGCCGGCCTGGCCGCCGAACGCCCGGGAATCGAACACCGCGACCGACAATCCCTCGGACGCGGCATAGACCGCGGTGGCGAGCCCGGCCGGACCGCTGCCGACCACGGCGACATCGTACAGCCTGTCCTGCGTACCGCTGCCGACCATGCCGAGCGCCATCGCCAGCGCGATCTCGGACGGATTGCGCAGCACCGTGCCGTTGGGACAGACCACCAGCGGCAGCTCGGCGCGGGTCGGCGAATAGCGCGCGATAATATCGGCGGCGTCGGTGTCGGCCGCGGGATCGAGCACGTGATGCGGCTGGCCGTTGCGGGCCAGGAAGTTCTGCAACGGCGCCATGTTGCCGACCGACGCCGAGCCGATCAGCACCGGGCCGCCGGCGCCGCCCTGGATCAGGCTGACCCGGCGCAGGATCAGCGCGCGCATGATGCGCTCGCCGAGGTCGGCCTCGGCGACCAGCAGCGCGCGCAGCCGGTCCGGCGGCAGCAGCAATGTCTCGACTGCGCCGTCGGCATGGCCGTCGACCAGCGCGGCGCGGCCGGAGAGCTGGCCGATCTCGGCGAGGAATTGCCCCGGCCCCTGGTCGATGACCGGCGTGACACGGCCGAGGCCGTCGCGCTGGGTGATCGACACGCTGCCCGACAGCACCACGAACATGCCGGGACCCGGCGTGCCGGTCTCGAACAGCGCCTCGCCGTCGTGGTAGGAGCGCGGCTCGCCGAAGCGGCGCATCCGTTCGATCTCATGGGAGGTCAGGGTCGGAAAGGTCTGCTCATGGCGCGGAAAGGCGTGGGCGGTTGCGCTCAGGCGATTGATCGTCGTCTCGTCCACAGCCATCTCGGCGACCTGCTTCTCTTGGAATCACACCTGCCGGATCAATGGCCCGGCTCGTTTCCGCCGGCATCATCCGGCGAGCCGACATCTAGCGGGCCGTCGGCCGGCTCGGAAGCCACATCCTCGCGACCCCGCGCCTGCGATTTCCGCCGCTTCAGGTTTTCGCGCAGCGCGAGCTTGAGGCGATCCTGTCGTGCATCCTTCTGCCCGCCGCCACTGTCCCGATCGCCCGTCATTGCAACACTCTCGAACCGCCCGTCGCCTTGCGCCACGCGAGCATAGACAATGGCCGGGGCCCGCGCACCCTGCCCGGTCGACCAGTTGCGCGCGACGGCATGATTCGGCGGTTGGTGGATCGGGAGCCTTCCGGCACCATCGGGAACCCAATCCGGCCGGAATCGGCCGGATTGGCCGCAATCATCGACGCGGAACGTGATTTCTGCCGATTTGCCCGGCGGGAGGGGCGCTGTTTCGCTTGCGCGAAGGGGAGGCCTGTGGCAAGAACCGCCCGCTTGGACGGGCCCTCTGGGCCGATTCAATTTTTCCCGGGCACGCTGCCGTAGCTCAGTGGTAGAGCACTCCATTGGTAATGGAGAGGTCGACAGTTCAATCCTGTCTGGCAGCACCAGGATCTCTCGAAAACGATGGTCGTCGTCAGCACGCGGTGCGCGGTGCCACGGATCAATGCGCCAGCAGAAGCCCTGCCCCGCCTATCACCAACACCACATAGAGCACGAACACACTGCCGACCCATTTCCAATCGATGTGTCCGTGTTCGGGGCTGAGACTCTCAATGATGCCATGCATGACGGTTTCCTTTAGAAGTCGCATGCGCGGCGTATAGCCCGCGTCTCGAACACGTCATGTGACTCACTTCACATTCTTATCGCGGAGCGGACCCGAGAGTGACCGGCCCTGAACTGAGAAAACTGCGCACCCATCTCGGCGAGGCCCTCGGCCGCGAGCTGACCGCGGCCGACATGGCCAAGCTGTGCGGGCTGCCCGCCGCCGGCGGCGCCGAGAAGCTCCGCAAGTGGGAGGTCAGCGGCCCGACCCCAAAGGTCGCGGGCCTGCTGCGCGTGCTGGCGATGGCGAGCGAGCACTATCCGATCCTGGACAAGTTCGACGTGTTCGATCGCCACGACGTTCCGGTCAAGGATCGCGCCGCGCGCCGCGAAGCGTTCCGCGCGCAGATTCGCGACGACGTGCGCAAGCGGCTCGACGAACCCGCGATCTGATCGGCAGGCGGCTTGGTTAACAACGGATGCGCCGCGCGCGCGCCCGTTAAGCCTTCCTTCATTCCCCCTTAAGCGTCCGTTAGGCACAACAAAACGTTTCGCTGCAAAGGGTGCGACTTAACGCTCCGAGCGGTCTTCCGGTGACAGCATTTTATTCAAATGCGGTCTAACCCGTCGCCATGGATGGCGCCACTGACGCTGCGCCGCATGACTTGTCCGGAGACTGCCCCATGAAGACGTTCCTGCTCGCAACCGCAGCCGCGGCTGTTGCCGTCGCTGCCCTTGGCGCGACCGCTCACGCCGCCGACTTCAACCGCGGCTATTACCAGAAGGCGCCGCCCGCGCCCGTTTACGCCGCGCCGCTCTACAACTGGACCGGCTTCTATCTCGGCGGCCATCTCGGCGGCGTGTTCTCCGACAACAGCACGTTCAACGGCCTCGCGTTGTCCGATTCCAGCTCCCGCTTCATGGGCGGCGTGCAGGGCGGCTACGACTGGCAGCTGTCGCCGATGTGGGTGATCGGCCTCGAAGGCCAGTATTCCTGGGTCGGCGGCCACCAGCTCAACGCGATCTTCCCGGGCGGCTACACCTACAACAACAACCAGCGCGGCATCGCCTCGATCACCGGCCGGGTCGGCTACACCTGGGGCCCCGGGCTGATCTACGTGAAGGGCGGTTACGCCTATTCCGACAACAACGAAACGGTGACCTTGGGCGGCGCGCCGGTCGGCTTCGCGTTGACCGACAACCACAGCAACGGCTGGACCATCGGCGGCGGCGCCGAATACATGTTCGCGCCGAACTGGTCGGCCAAGGTCGAGTACCAGTACTACGACTTCGGCGACAGCCGCTTCACCGCGCCGGGCGCGCTGGTGCAGTATGGCAGCTTCCACAATGACGAGCACACGGTGAAGGCGGGCCTCAACTACCGCTTCAATCTCGGCAATCTCGGCGGTCCGGCCTACGGCCGTTACTGAGAACGATACGCCCACAACCGAAAGTAGAAGGGCCGGCGCAAGCCGGCCTTTTTGCGTCCGATCGCGCGCATCGATTCCGCACAGCGAACCATGACAACGCCGCAAGCCCCGAAAAATCCTGCGGATTGTCGCGATTTTCCCGATTTTGTTAACCCACCGCACCGATACTCCCGCGCCGGGGAAACATCCAAGAGTAGTGGCCACGCGTAGTCGGCCAGGGGGATACGGGGCAATGGCGTTTCGGTTCAAGCTCGGCAAACCAAATCTCAAGCGCATCCGCCTGCCGCAGATGGGCGTCAGGGGCAGCCTGTTCGCGGCATTCGCCGTGATCGCAGGCATGGCGCTGGTGATCAGCGCGGGCGCCGGCATCGTGCTGCATCAGCTCGGCGGCACCATGAGCGATCTCTCCGGCCGCGACATCCCGCGGCTTGCCGCCAGCCTGCAACTCGCCGCCCAGAGCGCCTCGCTCGCCGCCCAGGGACCCGGCCTGCTCGCCGTGCAAAGCGACGATGCGCTGAACGAGCGCACCAAGAAGGTGCAGGAGGTCGCGCAGCAGACCAACGCCAAGCTCGGCGAGATCATCGAGCTCGGCGCCGACAAATCCGTGGTCAGCGCGCTACAGGAGAACGTCAAGAACACCGACGAGGCCACCAAGAGCCTGATTTCGGCGGCGCATGAGCGGCTCGATATCGGCGCGCTGCGCGACAAGCAGTACAATGCGCTGCGCAAGGCGCAGGCCGCGTTCGTCTCGGCCGCCGGTCCGGCGATGCTCGACGCCCAGACCCGGCTCAACGCCATCCTCGGCTCGGCCAACGTCTCGGCCGACGACGCCACCGAGGCGGCGCGCACCGTCGGCCAGATCAGCAACGTGCTCGCCGCCGGCAATCTGATGGCTGCCGACATGACCGCGGCGCTGTCGGCGAACTCCAGCGAGACGATCGACGCGATCGAGGCCGAGTTCAAGAAGGGCCGCGAGCGGATCAAATCCAACCTCGACGATCTGCCGAACAATCCGGCGATCGTCGCCGTGCGTGACACCGCGCAAAAGCTGCTGGTGCTCGGCGAAGGCAAGACGGGCGTGTTCAAGATCCGCCAGAAGGAGCTCGACTCGATCGACTACGGCCAGACCATCCTGGAGGAGACCCGCAAGCTCAATGTCGGGCTCGGCATCAGCGTGCAGCAGCTAGTCGACGCCGTGCAGAAGGAGACCGACGCGTCGACCTTCCAGGCGCGGCAGCAGATCTCGCTGGCGACCACTGTCATGATCGGCCTCGGCGCGCTGACGCTGGTCGGCTCGTTCCTGTTCGTCTGGCTCTATGTCGGGCGCAACATCCTGCGCCGCATCCGCGGCCTGCAACGCTCGATGCAACTGTTGTCCGACGGCGACCTCGACACCGAGATCCCGCAGAGCCGGCAGCGCGACGAGATCGCCGTGATGGCCGATTCGCTACAGGTGTTCCGCGAGAGCATGATCGAGAGCCGCGAACTCACCGCCAACCAGAACAAGGACCGCACCGCCAAGGCGGAGCGCGCCTCGCGGATGGAGACCCAGATCGTCACGTTCGAATCCACCGTGCGCACCGCGCTGGGCAGCCTACAGACCGCGGCGAACTCGATGCAGTCGACCGCGCAGAGCATGTCGGCGACCGCCGACCAGTCCAGCGCGCTGGTCAATGCGGTGGCCTCAGCCGCCGAGGAGACCTCGGTCAACGTGCAGACCGTGTCGGCCGGCACCGAGGAGCTGTCGTCGTCGATTGCCGAGATCGGCCGCCAGGTCGTCACCTCGGCGGAGATCGCCCGCAAGGCCGTCGAGGAAGCCAGCGCCACCGACAGCACCATGCAGGGACTCGCCGATAACGCCGCGCGCATCAGCGTCGTGGTCGATCTGATCCAGACCATCGCCTCGCAGACCAACCTGCTCGCGCTCAACGCCACCATCGAGGCGGCGCGCGCCGGCGAAGCCGGCCGCGGCTTTGCCGTGGTCGCCTCCGAGGTCAAGAACCTCGCGAGCCAGACCGCGAAGGCGACCGAGGAGATCCGCCAGCAGATCGTCAGCATGCAGGAGGTGACGACCACCGCGGTCTCCGCGATCCGCAATATCTCGAGCACGATCGGCGAGATTAACGACGTCACCACCGCGATCGCCGCCGCCGTCGAGGAGCAGGGCGCGGCGACCCGCGAGATCGCCCGCAACATCCAGCACGCCGCCGGCGGCACCAGCGAGGTGTCGAGCAACATCGTCGGCGTCTCCACCGCCTCGGCCGAGGCCGGCGCGGCGGCCGGCGAGGTGCTGAGCGCCTCCGACGCGCTGCGCCGCGAGGCCGACGTGCTGCGCTCGGAAATCGACGGCTTCCTGTCGAACATCCGAGCCGCGTAGCAACGCTACCGTGCGCCCCGTAGCCCGGGTTGATCCGGGCTACGGAATTCCGGGGATTTCCGTCCCTTTCTCCGGACGGCTATCTGATTTTTCGGCTGGCGCAGCGGGCAATGTGCCGCTAAGCCCGTAGCATGGACAAGAAGACCGACAGCCTGCCCTCCTCGGCAGAGGCATTGCGATACCCTTGGGAGAACCATCCCGGCCACGACCAGGTCGTGGAAGTGGCCCCCGGCGTGCTGTGGGCGCGGCTGAAGCTGCCGTTCCGCCTCAACCATGTGAACATCTACCTGCTCGCCGATGGCGACGGCTGGACCATGGTGGATTCCGGCTTCGGCAACGAGGAATCGATCGCGGCCTGGACCACGCTGTTCGAGGGACCGCTGAAGCACGTCAAGGTCACCAGGCTGATCGTGACCCACTCGCACCCCGACCATGTCGGTCTCGCCGGCTGGGTCACCGAGCGCTTCGACTGCCCGCTGTTCATGTCGCAGGTCGAATACCTGCAATCGGTCTATCACCAGAACCGCGGCACCGAGGAACGGCGCAACGCGCAGCGGCTGTTCTTCCGCCGCCACGGCATGGACGAGGACCTGACCGAGAAGCTGCTCGGCCGCGGCCAGGACTACCTGAAGCGGGTGTCGGTGCTGCCGCCGTCCTACCACCGCCTCACCCATGGCGACGAGGTCGTGATCGGCACGCGGCGCTTCAAGGTGATCACCGGCGGCGGTCACGCGCTCGACCAGGTGATGCTGTATTGCGCCGCCGACAAGCTGTTCCTGTCCGCCGACCAGGTGCTGAGCAAGATCTCGCCCAATGTCAGCGTCTGGGCGGTCGAGCCCGAGCAGAACTCGCTCGGCGAGTACCTCGCCTCGCTGGCGAGCCTGACCACCACTCTGCCCTATGACGTGATGGTGCTGCCCGGCCACGGCGTGCCGTTCTACGGGCTGAAGACCCGGATCAAGCAGCTCGCCGACCACCATGAGGAGCGCTGCCGGCTGATCGCCGAGGCCTGCCGCGAGGTGCCGCAGACCTCCAAGGAGCTGGTGCCCGTGGTGTTCCACAAGCACGTGCTGGACGAGCACCAGATGGGCTTCGCCGCCGGCGAACTGGTCGCCCATGTCAATTACATGCTGGTCGAGGGCCGCCTGACGGCCCGGATGCATGACGACGGCATGCTGCGCTTCCGCACCACCTGAGCCCGGCCGGGCGGCGCCCCGTCCGGCGATTTGAGCAAAATCAAACCCAAAACCCCGCGCTAGGGCAATTTGCCCAGCTGCGACGCATGCCGAGCTGTGAGTCATTGCATGGACATTAGAGCTGGAAAAGCTCTAAGAAGAAGCAGCTATTCCGGTCAGGTTCCGCTTTCTGGGTTTGCCGATGGATTACAGCCAGTTTTTCAACACCGCCCTCAACCGCCTGCATGACGAGCGGCGCTACCGGGTGTTCGCCGACCTCGAGCGGATCGCGGGACGTTTCCCGCACGCGACCTGGCATTCGCCGAAGGGCAGCCGCAACGTCGTGATCTGGTGCTCCAACGATTATCTCGGCATGGGCCAGCACCCCAAGGTGGTCGGGGCCATGGTCGAGACCGCGACCCGGGTCGGCACCGGCGCCGGCGGCACCCGCAACATCGCCGGCACCCATCATCCGCTGGTAGCGCTCGAGGCCGAGCTCGCCGACCTGCACGGCAAGGAAGCCTCGCTGCTGTTCACCTCGGGCTATGTCTCGAACCAGACCGGCATCTCGACGCTGGCCAAGCTGATCCCGAACTGCCTGATCCTGTCGGATGCGCTGAACCACAATTCGATGATCGAGGGCGTGCGCCAGGCCGGCTGCGAGCGCCAGATCTTCCGCCACAACGACGTCGCGCATCTCGAACAGCTCTTGATCGCCGCCGGCCGCGACCGGCCGAAGCTGATCGTCTGCGAGAGCCTGTATTCGATGGACGGCGACGTCGCGCCGCTCGGCAAGATCTGCGATCTCGCAGAAAAATACGGCGCCATGACCTATGTCGACGAGGTGCACGCGGTCGGCATGTACGGCCCGCGCGGCGGCGGCATTGCCGAGCGCGACGGCGTGATGCACCGTATCGACGTGCTCGAGGGCACGCTGGCGAAGGCGTTCGGCTGCCTCGGCGGCTACATCGCCGGCCGCGCCGAGATCATCGACGCGGTGCGCTCCTACGCGCCGGGCTTCATCTTCACCACCGCGCTGCCGCCGGCGATCTGCTCGGCTGCGACCGCCGCGATCCGCCATCTGAAGACCTCGAACTGGGAGCGCGAGCGCCACCAGGACCGCGCCGCCCGCACCAAGGCGATCCTGACCGCCGCCGGCCTGCCTGTGATGTCGAGCGACACCCATATCGTGCCGCTGTTCGTCGGCGACCCCGAGAAGTGCAAGCGCGCCTCGGACATGCTGCTCGAGGACCACGGCATCTACATCCAGCCGATCAACTATCCGACGGTGGCCAAGGGCACCGAGCGGCTGCGCATCACGCCCTCGCCCTACCATGACGACGGGCTGGTCGACGCGCTGGCCGAAGCCCTGCTCCAGGTCTGGGACCGGCTCGGCCTGCCGCTGCGCCAGAAGTCGCTGGCCGCCGAGTAACCCTATCGGTTTCCGACCCCGAATTCGGGCCGGCCGTGCATCGCGCGGCCGGCCCTTTGCGTTATAATCCCGAGACCCGGCCCACCCAGCGGCCGGGACGGGAGATGAGCAGCGATGCTGCACGATTGGGGCGTGATCGCCTCGGCGTTCGCCTACATCGGATTGTTGTTCTTCATTGCCAGCCGCGGCGACCGGATGTCGCCGGGCGCGCGCGGCCGCGCCAGCGCCTGGATCTATCCGCTGTCGCTCGCGATCTACTGCACGTCCTGGACCTTCTTCGGCTCGGTCGGCTTCGCCACCCGCACCAGCGTCGACTTCCTGGCGATCTATGTCGGCCCGATCGTGATGATCGGGCTGTGCACGCCGCTGCTGCGCCGCGTGATCGCGCTCGCCAAGTCGCAGAACATCACCTCGATCGCCGACTTCATCGCCGCGCGCTACGGCAAGAGCCAGAAGGTGGCCGCCACCGTGGCGCTGATCGCGATCATCGGCTCGGTGCCCTATATCGCGCTGCAACTGAAGGCGATGGCCTCCTCGCTGGAGACCATCCTGAGCGAGGACCAGGCGTTCTCGAAAATTCCGATCCTCGGCGACATCGCGCTGATGGTGACGCTGGCGATGGCGGTGTTCGCGGTGCTGTTCGGCACCCGCCACAGCGACGCGACCGAACACCAGCACGGCCTGATCCTGGCGATCGCCGCCGAATCCATCGTCAAGCTGGTCGCCTTCATCGCCGCCGGCGCCTTCGTCACCTTCTGGATGTTCTCCCCGGTCGAGCTCTACGAGCGCGCGCTGAAGACGCCGGAGGCGGTGCGCGCGATCGAATACGTGCCGTCGGTCGGCAACTTCCTGATCATGACGCTGCTGTCGTTCTGCGCGATCATGCTGCTGCCGCGCCAGTTCCATGTCAGCGTGGTGGAGAATTCGAACGCCGCCGAGGTCAGCCGGGCGCGCTGGCTGTTCCCGCTCTACCTCGTCGTGATCAACGTCTTCGTGATTCCGATCGCGATCGCCGGCCTGGTGATCTTCCCGTTCGGCGCGGTCGACGCCGACATGTTCGTGCTGGCGCTGCCGATCGAGGGCAATTCGCAATTGCTCAGCCTCGCGGTGTTCGTCGGCGGGCTGTCGGCCGCGACCGCGATGGTGATCGTCGAATGCGTCGCGCTCTCGATCATGGTCTCCAACGACATCGTGCTGCCGCTGGTCTTGCCGCGCAGCGACGACGCCCGGATCGGCCAGAAGGATTTCGGCGATTTCCTGCTGAAGGCGCGCCGCTTCTCGATCTTCGCCATCATGGTGCTGGCGTATTTCTACTATCGCGCACTCGGCAATACCCAGCTGGTCGCGATCGGCCTGCTGTCCTTTGCCGCGATCGCGCAGCTCGCGCCGGCATTCTTCGGCGGCCTGTTCTGGCGCCGCGCCACCGCGCGCGGCGCCATGGCGGGGATGCTGGTCGGCTTCGCGATGTGGCTCTACACGCTGTTCGTGCCGAGCTTCCTGGAGAACTCGACCGCCGGGTTGATGCTGCTGCAACATGGACCATTCGGGATCGAGGCGTTGCGACCGCAGGCGCTGTTCGACGCCGACCTGCCGCCATTGCTGCACGGCGTGCTGTGGAGCCTCGGGCTCAACATCCTCACCTATGTGCTGTTCTCGCTGGCGCGCGCGCCGTCCGCGATCGAGCTGTTGCAGGCCGACGTATTCGTGCCCAGCGCGGCACCGATCGCGCCGAGCTTCCGGCGCTGGCGCACCACGGTGACGGTGCAGGACATCCAGAGCACGGTGACGCAATATCTCGGCCCCGACCGCACCCGCGAGGCCTTCGCCGCATTCGCCGCCGACCGCAACATCGTGCTGCAAACCGCGGCGCCGGCCGATTTCGAGCTGCTGCAACACGCCGAGCGGCTGATCGCCTCCTCGATCGGCGCGGCGTCGTCACGGCTCGTGATGTCGCTGCTGTTGCAGCGGCGCACGGTGTCGGCCAAGGCGGCGCTGAAGCTGCTCGACGATTCCCACGCCGCGCTGCATTTCAACCGCGAGATCCTGCAAACCGCGCTCAACCATGTGCGCCAGGGCATCGCGGTGTTCGACGCCGATTTGCAGCTGATCTGCTCCAACCGGCAGTTCTCCGAACTGCTCGGGCTGCCGCAGCATCTGGTGCAGCTCGGCATCCCCTTGGCCGAGATCCTCGAATTCATGGGCGCGATCAGCCCGCCGGCGACGGGCGACGGCGACAGCCTGCTCGCGCTGCGGCTGCGCGCCTACACCACCGAGGGCGAGCCCTATCTGGAGCGCTTCACCGACCGTCATCTGGTGATCGAAGTGCGCGCCAACCGGATGCCGGGCGGCGGGCTCGTCATCACCTTCTCCGACGTCACCCCGAGCTTCGAGGCCGCCGAGGCGCTGGAGCGCGCCAATGCGACGCTGGAGAAGCGGGTGCGCGACCGCACCGAGGAGCTGACGCGGCTGAACTCGGAGCTCGCGCTCGCCAAGGGGATCGCGGAAGACGCCAACGCCTCCAAGACCCGCTTCCTGGCGGCCGCCAGCCACGACATCCTGCAACCGCTCAACGCGGCGCGGCTCTATGTCACGAGCCTGGTCGAGCGCCAGAACGGCGGTGAGGATTCCCGCCTGGTCGAGAACATCGACGACTCGCTCGAGGCGATCGAGGACATCCTGGGCGCGCTGCTCGACATCTCCAGGCTCGATGCCGGCGCCATGACCCCGGCGATCACGAGCTTCCGGATGGCGGATCTGATGCGCTCGCTGGAGATCGAGTTCATGCCGATCGCCCGCGACAAGGGCCTCGATCTGCGCTTCGTGGCCTGCTCGCTGCCGGTCGAATCCGACCGCTCGCTGCTGCGCCGGCTGTTGCAGAACTTCATCTCCAACGCGATCAAATACACCCCGCGCGGCCGCGTGCTGATCGGCTGCCGCCGCCGCGGCGACGCGCTCCAGATCAGCATCTTCGACACCGGGGTCGGCATCCCGGTGCAGAAGCGCGGCGAGATCTTCAAGGAATTCCACCGCCTCGAACAGGGCGCCCGCATCGCCCGCGGTCTCGGCCTCGGGCTGTCGATCGTCGAACGGCTGGCGCGGGTGCTCAACCATCGCATCGCGATCTCGGCCAATCTCAGCGGCGGCTCGGCGTTCTCGGTCACCGTGCCGGTCGCGGCCGCGGTCAACCACACCGCCGCCGTCACCAGCACCACGCCGCTGTCGAAGACGCCGATGAGCGGCTCATTGATCGTCTGCATCGAGAACGATCCTGCGATCCTCGACGGCATGAAGACGCTATTGACGGCGTGGGACGCCGAGGTGATCGCGGTGCTCGACGCCGACGGCGCGATCAGCGCGATCGAGGCCGCCGGCGGCCGCGTCACCGGCGTGCTGGTCGACTATCACCTCGACCGCGGCAACGGCGTCGCCGCGATCCGCGAAATCCGCCGCCGCTTCGGCGACAACATCCCGGCGATCCTGATCACCGCCGACCGCAGCCCCGCGGTGCGCGCCGCCGCGCGCGAGGAGAACATCGCAGTGCTGAACAAGCCGGTCAAACCGGCCTCGCTGCGTGCCCTGCTCGGACAATGGCGGACGCAGCAGATGGTGGCGGCGGAGTAACCTCCGCGCGGTCCGAAGCGTTCACACGCGCCGGCGCAGGGCGCGCAAGCGCAGCCCCGCGACAAACGCAAGCATGGCCCATGCGACAAAGCTTACCGGCACCCAGAACGCCGCGCGCTGCATCGTCGCGTCAGCGACCGCCGCCGCCAATCCGCTGGCATTGGCGACCAGGCCGGCGATCGCGGCACCAAATGCAAATCCCATCTGCTGAATGGTCGGCACCGACGATGCCGCGACCACCTCGTCGCCCGCCCTGGCGCTGTCCATGATGCGATGCGCGACCAGCGGCCAGCATTGCCCGATGCCGGCGCCCAGCAGCGCGATGGCCGGAATCAGCAGCACGACGGACGCCGTCGCATTCGGGCCAAGCAGCGCGATCGCCATCAGGCTTGCCCCCATCATGACCGGGCCGATCAGCATCAAACGGTCGGCCGAGCGGCCCGAGAGGCCGGCCGTCAGGATCGAGGCCACGCTCCACCCCATCGACGCACAGGCGACGGCGAATCCGGCCGAGAGCGGGTCGAAGCCGTGCAATTGCTGGAGGAACATCGGCACGTAGATCTGGAGCGGGCTGAAGGTGATGCAGAGCAGCAGCGCAACCCAGAGGCCGACGCCGGTTCCGCTGCGCCACGAGAACGCATCGCTCGGCAGCAGCCGCGTCGGCGCCGTGCGGTCCAGCCGCAGCATCGCGACAAACGCCAGGATCGCAGTCACGATCAGCCCGAGCTTCAGCCATGACGACCCCACGGCAGACGTGACTGACGTCGCGGCGATCGCAAGGCAGATCAGCGCGACGCGGCCGAGCGGCACGCGCGCCGCCGACGTCGGCCGCGAGGCGGTCGCGGGCGACAGGACGAAGAAGGCTGCGACCGCGAGCACGACGGCGGTCGCGGCACTCGCGACAAAGGCGCCGCGCCAGCTGGCGAAATGCGCGAACAGTCCGCCGACCAGCGGCCCGATCAGCACCGACATGCTCCAGCTCATCGACATCAGGGCGATGGTTCGCGACCACATGCTCTCGGGAAACGTCGCGCGCACCAGCACATAGGCCACCGCGGCCTCCAGACCGCCGCCAAATCCCTGGATCAGCCGGCCGGCCACGATCCATCCCATCGCCGGGGCGAGCGAACACAGCACGGCACCGAGGCCGAAGATCACGACCCCGGCACAATAGACCCGCCGTGCACCGAAGGTGGTCGACAGCACGCCGACGCAGCTTGCCGCGACGATGGAAGAAGCCAGATAGGCGGTGGTCGGCCAGCTCAACATCGTGACGCCGCCGAGCTCGCCGACGATCGACGGCAACACCGTCGTCAGCATCAGCACGTTCATGGATTGCAGCAGGACGCCACCGAGCAGGATGGCGAGTGTCGGAATCCATTCGCGCTTGAGGAGCGATCGCCACCCCTCCTGAACCACGTCCTGCTTCATGTCGGAAGCCTCCTTCCGGACCGACGCTCCGGCAGTTGCCTGCGACAGCAATCGTGTTATTTTAGGTAGCATCTTGTTTCTAAAATATTTCCGTGAGTCAAGACGACCCCCGTAGCCAGGATCGCATCCTGTTCCAATTGAAGACCCGCGGCCCGCAGACCGCCGCGGAGATCGGCGCGCGCCTCGAGATGACGCCGGCCGGCGCGCGTCAGCACCTCGTCAAGCTCGAAGCGGCCGGCCTCGTCGCAAGCGACCAACAGCGGGAAGGCCGCGGCCGGCCGCGGAAATACTGGCGGCTGACGCCGCGCGGTCACGAGCGCTTCCCCGACCGCCATTCCGATCTCACGCTCGATCTGCTGCGCTCGATGCAGGCGGTGTTTGGCGAGCGCGGCATGGAGACGCTGATCGAGCATCGGGAACGCGCCAGCATCGCCGACTACCGCAAGGCGGTTGGAACGGAGGGCTCGCTACGTCGGCGATTGGCATCACTGGCGCGGCTGCGCAGCCGGGAAGGCTATATGGCGAGTGTGCTCAAGGACGCTAGCGGCTTTCTTCTGGTCGAGAACCACTGTCCGATCTGCGCCGCGGCGGCGGCCTGCCAGGGTCTTTGCCGCTCGGAGCTTGCGGTGTTCCGCGCGGTGCTGGGGCCCGATGTCACGATCGAACGCGTCGATCACATCCTGGCCGGCGCACGACGCTGCGCCTACCGGATCACGGCGGTCCGGTAACGTCAGCTCGACGGCGTGCCCTGGCGCCACTGGCCGCCGGCGATCTTGGCGGCGGCGATCACGGCCTGGGTCCGGCTTTCGACGCCGAGCTTCTGGAGGATGGCCGAGACATGGGCCTTGATGGTCGCTTCGGAGACGCCGAGCTCATAGGCGATCTGCTTGTTGAGCAGCCCCTCGGACAGCATCATCAGTAGCGGTTTGCAACGAAACCGTAGGATGGGTGGAGCGAAGCGATACCCATCATCTCCCAGCTTGTTCAACGCTCGCCGAACTCGCCATCAAGGCCAGAAACGCCCCCTGCCCAATCGTCTGGATAGACGCCGTCGCTCACCATGCGACGAAACGACGAATACGGCCAATCGCTCACCTTGGTGACGAGCCCGTGCTTTACGGGATTGATGTGAACGTAATCGATGTGCCGGGCAAAATCGGTCTCGTCGCGGATCGTGTGCTCCCAGTAGCGGCGCTGCCAAATTCCGCGCTCCCCCTTGCCGGCCCGGCTAGTTGAGATCGGTTCTCCGCCGGCGAGTTGTCGGGAGAAAGAAGTCTTGATCAACCGCCATCGGGTAGAAAAATCCGTCTCTCCGTCCGGCAGGGTCCAGACGGTATGCAGATGGTCAGGCAACACTACGATAGCATCGATCGTGAACGGATGATGCCTCTGAGTCTCCCGAAACGCGGTCCGTAATATTTCGATATTCTCGATCAGCAGCCGGCGTCGCCGATCCGCTAGATTAACGGTGAAGAAGAAACAGCCTCCGGCAACGAAATTGCGGCGGTAACCTGTCATAGTTGCGGGTTCGGACGCTCAAGTGATGGGTATCGCTTCGCTCCACCCATCCTACGAATTCCACGTCAGCTCGACGGCGTGCCCTGGCGCCACTGGCCGCCGGCGATCTTGGCGGCGGCGATCACGGCCTGGGTCCGGCTTTCGACGCCGAGCTTCTGGAGGATGGCCGAGACATGGGCCTTGATGGTCGCCTCGGAGACGCCGAGTTCGTAGGCGATCTGCTTGTTGAGCAACCCCTCGGACAGCATCATCAGCACCCGCACCTGTTGCGGGGTGAGCGTCACCAGACGGTCACGCAGCCGGGTCATGTCGGGATCGCCGGCAGCCGACAGATCGGTATCCGGCGGAACCCAGACGTCGCCCTCCATCACCTTCATGATGGCATCCCGCAGCGTCTCGACGCCGAAGCGCTTGGGGATGAACCCCGAGGCGCCGAAGTCGAGCGAGCGGCGGATGGTTCCGGCGTCGTCGCTGGCGGAGACGATGACCACCGGGATCGCCGGATATTGCGCCCGCAGATAGATCAGCCCGGAAAAGCCGCTGATCCCCGGCATCGACAGGTCGAGCATGATCAGGTCGACCTCGGAGTCCCGTTCCAGCAGCGCGGTCAGGTCCTCGAACGATCCGGCCTCGCTGATCGTGGCCGAGCTCACGACACTGGACACCGCCTGGCGCAACGCATCGCGAAACAGCGGATGGTCGTCGGCGATGACAAGATGAGTATTGGCAGCAGCGTTCATCTCAGTCCCACTTGCAGGCTTTGGCAAACCCGCGCCGTTCGGTTGTCGCCCGCGCGGCAGTACCACGCAAGGGCCCGGTAATACCAGATGCCAAAGCAGTTAACCCGCTTAGCTTGTGCGCCGCAATAGACGCACGCGGGGGCGCTTCGTCCTGGTCTCGCCTCCCAAGATAAGTTCAAGCGTGCAAAAGCCAAAAGTCTTATTGGGGCGGGTTTCACTGCGATGTTACCCTCCAACGCAAGCCGAAGGCTCATTCGAGCCTAACCCGCCAGCCGGGGGCGAGCATCAGCAATAATTTCGGGGGGAGCTATCCAGATGTCCACAATGACTGCAACCTCGGCGCGGCCCGCCGGCATGACGAAGGATGAGCGTTTCGTCATCCTCGCGTCGTCGCTCGGGACCGTGTTCGAGTGGTACGACTTCTATCTCTACGGTTCACTGGCCGGCATCATCGGCGCGCAGTTCTTCTCCGACTATCCGCCGGCAACGCGCGATATCTTCGCGCTGCTGGCGTTCGCGGCAGGCTTCCTGGTGCGTCCGTTCGGCGCCATCGTGTTCGGCCGGGTCGGCGACATCGTCGGCCGCAAATACACCTTCCTCGTCACCATCCTGATCATGGGCCTGTCGACGTTCATCGTCGGCCTGCTGCCCAACGCCAAGACCATCGGCATCGCCGCGCCGATCATCCTAATCTCGCTCCGCCTGCTGCAAGGCCTCGCGCTCGGCGGCGAATATGGTGGTGCCGCGACCTATGTCGCCGAGCATGCACCGCTCGGCAAGCGCGGCTACTACACCTCGTTCATCCAGACCACGGCAACGCTCGGACTGTTCCTGTCGCTGCTGGTGATCCTGTTCACCCGCACCATCACCGGCGAGAAGGACTTCGCCGAATGGGGCTGGCGCATTCCGTTCCTGGTGTCGGTGCTGCTGCTCGGCATCTCGGTCTGGATCCGTCTGCGGCTGAACGAATCGCCGGTGTTCCAGCGCATGAAGGAGGAAGGCAAGACCTCCAAGGCGCCGCTGACCGAAGCCTTCGCGACCTGGAGCAACGCCAAGATCGTGATCCTCGCGCTGTTCGGCCTCACCATGGGCCAGGCGGTGATCTGGTACACCGGCCAGTTCTACGCGCTGTTCTTCCTGCAATCGATCCTGAAGGTCGACGGCTACACCGCCAACCTCCTGATCGCCTGGTCGCTGCTGCTCGGCACCGGCTTCTTCCTGGTGTGGGGCGCGCTGTCGGACAAGATCGGCCGCAAGCCGATCATCCTGGCGGGCTGTCTGATCGGCGCACTGACCCTGTTCCCGATCTTCAAGATGATCACGACCAACGCCAACCCGGCGCTGGAAAAGGCCTATGAGACGGTCAAGGTGCAGGTGGTTGCGGATCCGGCAAGCTGCGGCGACCTGTTCAACCCGGTCGGCACCCGCGTCTTCTCGGCGCCCTGCGACACCGCCCGCGCCTTCCTCGCCCAGTCGTCGGTGAAGTATTCCACCGTGCCTGGCCCGGCCGGCTCGCCGGTGAAGGTCGTGGTCAACGACAAGGACGTGCCCTACACGGACGCCAAGACGTCGAACCCCGCGATCACCGCGGCGGTGCAGGCGGCGGGCTATCCGAAGGCGGGTGACGCCGGCGTCGTGAAGATGTCGCATCCGTTCGACGTCTTCCGTCCGCAGGTGGCTTCGGTCATCGGACTGCTGTTCATCCTGGTGCTCTACGTCACCATGGTTTACGGCCCGATCGCCGCCATGCTGGTCGAACTGTTCCCGACCCGCATCCGCTACACCTCGATGTCGCTGCCCTATCATATCGGCAACGGCTGGTTCGGCGGCCTGCTCCCGGCGACCGCGTTCGCGATCACCGCCTCGACCGGCGATATCTACTCCGGTCTCTGGTATCCGGTCATCTTCGCGGCGATCACCGTCGTGGTCGGCGCGCTGTTCATCCCGGAGACCAAGGACGTCGACATCTCCAAGACCTGATCGGTCGACCACGCAATCAAGATGCATCGGCCGCGGATCGCTCCGCGGCCGATGTCGTTTCAAGCGGCGACACGAAAGCGTCAGCGCGTGGCGCCGATGAATTGCAGCACGATCTCGCGCCGGTGCGGGCGGGCGCGATGCTCGATCAGATAGATGCCCTGCCAGGTGCCCAGTGCCATTGCGCCATCGAGCACCGGAACCTGCAACGAGGTCGCCGTCAGCATCGTCTTGATATGCGCCGGCATGTCGTCAGGACCTTCGGTGTCGTGACGCCAGCCACCGTCCTCGGGCGCGGCGCGGTCGAGCGCCGTCATCAGGTCGACCAGCACCGTCGGATCGGCATTCTCCTGGATCGTCAGCGACGCCGAGGTATGGCGGATGAACAGCGTTACCACGCCCTCGCCGGCACGCACCTCGCGCAGCAATCTTGCGACCTCGCCCGTGATGTCGATGAAGCCCGCGCCCGCTGTCTCGACCAGCAATCGCGACGACGTGATGCTGGTCGCCGCGACGGATGATGGCGCCGAGCGCGAGAATTGCTTCGATGAACTCATGTATCCTCTTGACCGTCGTCCCGGCGAAGGCCCGGGACCCATAACCACCGATATTCATTGGTCAGGCGAGGCGCCAACTCCTAGCCGTCGAAATCGAGAAATCACGGCGTATGGGTCGCGGCCTTCGCCGGGACGACACTGTATGTGTGGCAATCGTCAGATCAGATCTTGCCGCCATTGCTGTCACGCTGGACGCGGTTCGCCATCTCGATCAGCCGCCGCCAGGCCCGCTCCACGAACGACATCATGCGATCCATGTCACGGTCGCTCGGCAGCGGAATCTCGATCTTGCGCTCGCCCTCGGCGGTCTTCGGCTGCTTCAGCTGGTCCGATTTCGGCAACGCTTCGTCGGTCTTGGCCGACGGTGCGCGCGCCGCAAGCTCACCCCTGAGTTTGTCATTGTCGACTTGCAGCCGCCCGATCTCCGCATCCAGCGCCGCACGCTCGTCGGGCACCAGGTAGCAGGCCCAGCCGGCGCTGGAATTGGTGCAGGTCGACACCGCACCGGTGCGCGTGTCGAGCCGCAGGAAGCCGTCGCCGGCCGGAGACAAGGCGTAACGGCCGTTCTCGGTGTCCGGCGTGGTTTGCGCCGTCGCCGCGCCGCATGAGATCAGGACGGCGGCAATTGCGATCGACAGTTTCGACGGCGACATCGCGATGGGCATGGCTTGCTCCGCCTCAACCTGATTTCCTGCCCCTAGACCTCAGAGCTATAGGGCTTGCGGCCCGACTTCAACGCGTCCTCGAGCAATTCGATCCGGTCCTGTCCCCAGAATACCTCGCCATCGAGCACGTAGCCCGGCGAGCCGAATACGTCGGCGGACAATGCATCCTGGCGGTTCTGCTCATAGGCCGCGCTGATCGCCTCGGCGCCTGAGCGCTCGACCAGCTGCTGCCCGGGCATGCCGGCTGCATCGGCGAGACTTACCAGCGTCGCAGGATCGGCAAGGTTGAGCTGTTGCTCCCAGACGGAAGGAAAGGCGCGTTGCAAGAATGGCTCGGGATCGAGGCCCGCCTCGAGCGCCGCGATCACGACGCCATCGGCAAGCCGTCCGTTGAACGGCCAATGCGCCGGTTGCAGATGGAAATTGAGCCCACGCTTGTCGCGCCAGCGCTGCAACTCGATCATCCGGTAGCGCTGCCGCATCGGATGACGCTTGGCGAGCGGCAATCCGCCGGTCTCCGCGAACAAATCGACCAGCAGCACGGGACGGTAATTTACCTTGAGATCGTAAGTGCTTACGAGTCGAACGAAGGGCTTGTGGCCGATATAGGCCCAAGGTGATTGCAAGGAGAAATAGTAGTCGATCTGGCGCGGCATGCGGAACCTTGATTGCACGAGACGATAGCGATTTTGACTGATCCCAGCAGAGCGGCAAAAGCCACGCAACATCGCTCAATGTCACGCAAGCTGCTGCACTGCGATCGCTGCGTCACTCTGCCCTTGAATATCTCCAAATAAATCCAGCAGAATCAAAGCAATAACTGGTTACGACGCAATCTTGACTTGATTAGACGCGGTAAGTATGGTCCGCGCGGCTTTTGACGGGGACGGGCGCAATTTCCATCAACCGCGGCATCGGTTAGTGTTTGCAGCATGGCTGAAAACACCAACGACGGCGCAAGTGGAAGTCGCGATCAATCGCCTCCTGACGAAGCTGCGCTTTCCGCAAGGCTCGGAAGTCTCGATCATCGGTTGTCAGAAATTCGCGACAGCCGCAGGAACAAGACTGATCAATCCGGTACAGAAAGCGGGGACAGTGCCGCCAGAGCTTCGGCGATGGCGCTCGGTTTTCGTCTTTCCTCGGAGCTGATCGCGGGCGTTGCCGTCGGAGCGGCGATTGGCTGGGGGTTCGACCGTTTGCTGTCGACGTCGCCATTCGGCTTCATCGTGTTAACGCTGCTCGGCTTCGTCGCCGGCGTGGTCAACGTGGTGAGGTCCGCGGGCGTGGCCTCGGGCAAGCGCTGAGCGCTGGCGGGAAGTCACGACATTTGAAATTCGATTACCGGCACGATGGCCGGTGGACCAAGAGCCGCGCGGATGAAAATCGACCCGATCCACCAGTTCAATATCGAGCCCCTCTTCACGCTCGGCCACATCGGCAATCACACGATCGCCTTCACCAATTCGTCGCTCTACATGTTCATCGCGGTGCTGCTGATCGCGCTGCTGATGCTGGCGAGCGGCCGCGAGCTGGTTCCGGGACGGCTGCAATCGGTTGCAGAAATCTCCTACGAGTTCGTCGCCACCACGATTCGCAGCACGGCCGGCTCGGAAGGCATGAAGTTCTTCCCGCTGATCTTCTCGCTGTTCATGTTCCTCTGCGTCTCGAATCTGGTCGGCGTCATCCCCTACACCTTCACGATCGCAAGCCACCTGATCGTGACCGCAGCGCTCGCGCTGCTGGTGTTCTTCACCGTCCTGATCTACGGCGTCTACAAGAACGGCCTGAAATTCTTCAGCATCTTCGTCCCCCACGGCGTTCCGATCTACATCCTGCCGCTGGTCATGTTCATCGAGATCCTGTCGTTCTTCCTGCGGCCGGTCTCGCACAGCGTTCGTCTGTTCGCCAACATGCTGGCCGGCCACATCGCGCTGAAGGTGTTCGCGGGCTTCGTCGCCATGCTCGGCTTCTCGCTCGGCGCGCTCGGCTGGTTCGGCGGCGTGCTGCCGCTCGCGCTCACCGTTGCGCTGTACGCGCTCGAGCTGCTGGTCGCGTTCCTGCAAGCCTACGTGTTCGCGATCCTGACCTGCATCTACCTCAACGACGCCATTCATCCGGGACACTAAGCGGTCCGGGGAATCTCCACCCACCAATCTGTCTATCTTTCTCAAGGAGCTACAAATGGAACCGGCAGCAGCAAAACTTATCGGCGCGGGCATCGCGTGCATCGGCATGGGCGGTGCGGGCGTCGGCGTGGGCATCATCTTCGGCAACTACCTCGCCGCTGCGGTGCGTAACCCCTCGGCCGCTCAGGGCCAGTTCGGCAACCTGATCTTCGGCTTCGCCGTGACCGAAGCGCTCGGCATCTTCTCGCTGCTGATCGCGCTGCTCCTGCTGTTCGTTCCGCTCTGAGCGGCACTTCCTTCGCGCCGCCCGGGGTTCGTCCAAGGGCGGCGCGCATGACAGCAACAGGAGAACACCATGGCTGAGAGTCATGGCGAGGCAAAAGGCCAGCAGGCCGGCGCCCACACCGAGGCCGATGGTGGACATCACGGCGGAGCCTTTCCGCCGTTCGATTCCTCCAATTTCGCCTCGCAGCTGGTGTCGCTGGCGATCGCATTTGTCGCGCTCTACCTGATCGTGTCGCGTATCGCACTGCCGCGCGTCGGCGGGACGATCGACGCACGTCAGAACAAGATCGAGGGCGATCTGGCCGAGGCGCAGAAGCTGAAGGACGAGTCCGACGCGGCGCTGAAGGCCTATGAAACCGAACTCGCCAACGCGCGCGCCAACGCGCAGGCGATCGGCAACGAGACCCGCGAGAAGCTGAACGCGGCCTCGGAAGCCGAGCGCAAGACGCTGGAAGAGAAACTGGCGGTGAAGCTCGCCGACGCCGAGAAGCAGATCGCAACGACCCGGACCAGCGCCATGAGCAACGTCCGCGGCATCGCGGCGGATGCGGCCGGCGCCATCGTCCAGCAACTCGCCGGCGTCACGCCGGACGCGAATGCGGTCAACAGCGCCGTCGACGCGTCGCTGAAGGGATAGACGATGTTTTACGAACCGGAAACCTGGGTTGCGATCGCCTTCGTCGTTCTGCTGGTCGTGTTCGGCTATCTCGGCGTCCATCGCACCCTGCTGACGGCGCTCGATCATCGTGCCGAGCGCATCAAGGCCGAGCTGGATGACGCGCGCCGTCTGAAGGACGAGGCCAACAAGCTGCTCGGCGAGTACAAGGCACGCCGCGCCAGCGCGGAGCGCGAGGCCCAGGACATCATCTCCAGCGCCAAGGCCGAAGCCGAGCGGATCGCGGCCGAAGCCAAGACCAAGATGGAAGATTTTGTCGCGCGGCGGACCAAGACCGCCGAGAGCAAGATCGCCCAGGCCGAGGCCCAGGCCGTGGCTGATGTCCGCGCCGCCGCGGCCAACGCCGCGGTGACCGCCGCCTCGACCATCCTGTCGCAGTCGGTCAAGGGCCCGGTTGCCGACGACCTGATCGGCAAGGGCATCGCCGAAGTCCGCTCCAAGCTGAACTGACGCGATCACAACTGGTTACCAAAAAGGCCGGCGCGAGCTGATCGCGCCGGCCTTTTTGTTTGCCTTCAAATGCTCGATCCGCCCACGTTGCGTGGCGCGATCGCCGCGCTACTTCTTCTTGTGCGGGGCGCGTGGCTTGGGCTCCGGCTTCAGGGCCTGCGGATCGAAGCCGATATAGAAGATGTAATTGTCGTTGTCGGCCGGCGACGGCGCCGGATAGACGACATCCTCGGCAACCAGGCTGAACGGCACGCTGCCGCTCTCGTCCATCTGCACCGTGGTGGTGTAGGCCTTGGTCGCGATCGTCTTCTCGCCGACGCCGCCCTGCACCACGGCGACGCGCAGCGGCACCTGAATGGTCGGCGGGGCGCCCTGGGGACCGACGATGATCCGGCCCTGGATCCCGATCTTGGCGGTGATCATGCCGCCGCTCAGATTGCATTGCCGCGCGGTGCGGGTGATCGAGGCCAGGAACTTGACGTCGTTGCCGACCGCTTCCTTGCCGGTCGCCGCCACCGAATAGGTCGAGGCCCCGGAGCGGATCTGCACCGGCGGACAGGACAGTTCGGCATCGGCGTCATTGAGCTGCTGTGGCGCGGCCGGAGCGGCCGGCTTGTCCTGGTCGGACGAACCACCCCCGAACAGGCTCTTGAAGCGGTCGCTCAGCGACTGCGCGGAGGCCCCTGGGGGCAGCAGGGTGGCCCCGAGCCCGATCGACAGCGCCGCTGCGAGCGCGAACCTGATCACCCTGTCACCCATGCGATATCCCCAGAACCTTCAATCCCAGCCTCCGTTTCGCCGGCGTTATAGCAAGGCAATGGCGGCGAACCCAAGGCATCCTTGAGCCCAAGGCAGCCGGAGGCATCGCGGGACGCCGGCCATCAGCCAAAAGACACAAGGGTCAGCCGCCAAAATCCTCGTGCAGCAGGCCGAACAGCAGATGGTCCTGCCAGATCCCGTTGATGCAGAGGTAGCGCCGTGCCAGTCCCTCGCGGGTGAAGCCGCACTTCTCCAGCACGCGGATCGATGGCGCATTGGAGGGAATGCAGGCCGCCTCGATGCGATGCAGATTGAGCTCGCCGAACAGCGACGGCAGCAGCACCCGCAGCGCCGTCGTCATGTAGCCGCGATGCGCGTGCGGCAGGCCCACCCAATAGCCGATCGTGCCGGCCTGCACGATGCCGCGGCGGACATTGGCGAGCGTGATACCGCCGAGCATCACCCCGTCCGATTCGCGGAAGATGATGAACGGATAGGAGCGGTCGGCGGCGATATCCTCGGTGTAGCGGCGCAGCCTGCGCCGGAAGCCTGCGCGGGTGAGGTCGTCGGAGGGCCAGATCGGCTCCCATGGCGTGAGATAGGCGCGGCTGAATTCGCGCAGTTGCGCCCATTGCGGGAAATCCGACATTTGCGGCGCCCGCAGCAACAGCCCGTGACCGCGCGGCATCAATGCAGCCGGTCCACCGGACGGCAAACGAAACAGGGCCATGGCCCAACACTCCCCACGACTTCTCCCTCGCCCCGCTCTTGCGGGGAGAGGGTCGGGGTGAGGGGTCATTCCGCAGACTAGATTTGCGGACAAACCCCTCACCCGAAGCCTCCGGCTTCGACCTCTCCCCGCAAGAGCGGGGCGAGGTAGAGCTAACTTCTAATGCAGCAGCGTCCTTGCCTTCGACTTCGTCAATCCTTCCGCAAAAGATACCGCCGTGTCCAGACCCCTGCCGCTGCCAAGGGCGACGACGGCGGGCCGGCTGCGCGACAGCAGCGCGCGGGCGGCGTTGCGGCTCGATTCGACGCTGACCGCATCGATCCGCGCCACCAGTTCTTCCACCGTCTGCGGCCGGCCATAGGCTAGCACATGGCGCGCCAGCTGTTCGGCCCGGGATGAGCAGCTTTCCAGCGCCATCAACAGCCCGGCCTTCATCTGCGCCTTGGCGCGCGCGACCTCGGCCTCGGTCAAGGTTTCGACGGCGTCATTGATGACGTCGACGATCACCTCCATCATTTCCGGCGCATCGGCGGGATCGGTGCCGGTGTAGAGGCCGAAAAAGCCGGTATCGCTATAGGGTGCGTGGAAAGTGTAGATCGAGTAGCACAGCCCGCGCTTCTCGCGGACCTCCTGGAACAGCCGCGACGACATCCCGCCGCCGAGCGTGTTGGTGAAGACCTGTAGCGAGAACAGCGACAGGTCGGTCTGCGGCACGCCTTCGAGCGCCAGCGTCAGATGCGCCTGCTCGAGATCGCGATGCACCACCTTCGAGCCGCCCTTGCCGAACATCGCAGGCACCGGCTTCGGCGCCGGCGTGGCGTCGAAGCTCGCAAACTTCTGCGCGACGTCCTCGACGACGCGCTTGTGATCGACCGCGCCGGCGGCGGCAACCACCATGTCGGGCGCGCGGTAATGCGTCGAGAGGTAGGCGCGCAGCATGTCGCGGTTGAAGGTCTTCAGCGTCTTGGCGGTGCCGAGCAGCGAGCGGCCCATCGGCTGGTCCGGATAGCAGAGCTCGTTGAGATGCTCGAACACGACGTCGTCGGGCGTGTCCTGTGCGGCGCCGATCTCCTGCACGATGACGCTCTTCTCGCGCTCCAGCTCGTCCGGCACGAAGGACGGATTGGCGAGGATGTCGGAGAGCACGTCGAGCGCCAGCGGCACGTCAGCCTTCATCACCCGCGCATAATAGGCCGTGGTCTCGGTTGAGGTCCCGGCATTGAGATCGCCGCCGACCGCCTCGATCTCCTCGACGATCTCGCGCGAGGACCGCCGCGTGGTGCCCTTGAAGGCCAT
The DNA here is from genome assembly GCF_002341725.1 of Bradyrhizobium sp. UBA2491. Lineage (NCBI taxonomy): Bacteria > Pseudomonadati > Pseudomonadota > Alphaproteobacteria > Hyphomicrobiales > Nitrobacteraceae > Bradyrhizobium > Bradyrhizobium sp. UBA2491. Next base: position 14,467 of record NZ_DDOP01000014.1, on the reverse strand, counting down.
GTGCTCCAGGAGATGCGAGATGCCGTGCTCGTTCGGCTTCTCGTCGCGGCCGCCGACCCCGGCCCAGACCCCGAGCGCCGCGGTTTCCAGATGCGGCATGGTGTCGGTGACGACGGTCAGTCCGCTCGGCAGCTTGGTGATTTCAACGGCCATCAGGCCACTCCCTGCTTGGCGGCCCGGCTGACCGACAGCACGAAGCGCTCGACCTCCGTTGAATCATTCTTCATGACCGTCATGTGTTCGGATTTGCTCATCAGGCCGCCGAGCCAGGCCGGCAATTGCGGCCGCACCCCGCAGGCGGCCTCGACCGCGTCGGGAAATTTCGCCGCATGCGCGGTCGACAGCACGATGTTCGGGATCCTGGAGTCCGAGGTGTCGCGGTCGGCGACCGCGAGCGCCACCGCGGTGTGCGGATCGACCAGATCGCCCGCCTCGCGCCAGGCGGCGCGGATCGCAGCCGCGGTCTCGGTCTCGTCGGCGCGGCCGGCGTCGAAATCGCGGCGCACCGCGGCCAGCGTTGCATCCGGCAGCACGAAGCGGCCGGACTGATTCAGCGAGGCCATCAGGCGGCGGACCTGATCGGCATCACGCCCGCTCGCCTCGAACAACAGCCGCTCGAAATTCGAGGACACCTGGATGTCCATCGACGGCGATGCGGTGGCGTGCACCTCGCGCACCTCGTAGATGCCGGTCTTCAGCGTGCGCGGCAGGATGTCGTTGACGTTGGCGGCGATGCGTAAGCACCGGATCGGCAGCCCCATCCGCTTCGCGACATAGCCGGCGAAGATGTCGCCGAAATTGCCGGTCGGCACCGTGAAGTCGACGGTGCGCTGGGGCGATCCAAGCGCCACCGCCGAGGTGAAATAGTAGACCACCTGCGCCACGATGCGCGCCCAGTTGATCGAGTTGACGCCGGACAGCGCGACGCTGTCGCGGAAGCGATGGTTGTTGAACATCGCCTTCACCAGCGCCTGGCAGTCGTCGAACGTGCCTTCGACGGCGAGCGCGTGGACGTTGGCAGCACCCGTCGTCGTCATCATGCGGCGCTGCACCTCTGAGATGCGCCCGTTCGGGAACAGCACCACGAGATCGACATTGTCGAGATTGGCAAAGGCCTCGACCGCGGCGCCGCCGGTATCACCTGACGTCGCGACCACGATGGTGGTGCGCTGCGCGCGCTTGGCGAGCACATGATCCATCAGCCGCGAGATCAGCTGCATCGCGACGTCCTTGAACGCCAGCGTCGGGCCGTGGAACAGCTCGAGCGTGAACTGGTTCGGGCCGACCTGGTCGAGCGGCACCACCGCGGGATGCCGGAACGTAGCGTAGGCCTCGTTGGCCATGCGGCCGAGTTCGGCGTCGGAAATCTCGCCGGCGGCAAACGGCCTGATGATCTCGACCGCGACCTCCCAATAGGGACGGCCGAAAAAGCCGGCGATGGTCTCCGGCGATAGCTGCGGCCAGCTCTCGGGCACGTACAGCCCGCCGTCGCGGGCAAGCCCGGTCAGCATCACATCGCAGAAGCCAAGCACCGGGGCCTCGCCCCTGGTCGAAATATACCGCGTCAAACCGCCCTCCAAAGGCTTCGATCCGAGCCTTAAGCCTTTGATATCATGGATTTATCACGTTCGCGCAACACGCAAACCGAACGGCCACCATAGAAGATCGGGCTGGCAATGGGTAGCCCGTAGCGCGCGTTGCGGGGGCGCGTGGGATGGAGAGTTGGCGACTAGCGCGACTGACCATCCGCCCGCACCGCATTCAGCGCTGTCGTCCTGGCCTTCGCCAGATCCATCGTCATTCCGGGGCTCGCGCAGCGAGAGCCCGGAATCCATCATGCCGCATCATCTGTGGTGAAATGGATTCCGGGCTCGACGCTGCGCGTCGCCCCGGAATGACGATAGAGAGCGCACACGATCCCTACCCTTTCGGCGGCGCCAGCGGCTGCACGATCTCCTGGAACGGCGGCAGTGCCTCGCAGCGCGCCGCATGCGCCCGCAGCGCCGGATAGCGCGCGTCGAACAGATGCGGATGTGCTTCGCCGGTGAACCGCAAGGCGCAGGCCACCGCGATGTCGGCATGACCGATGCGATCGCCCAACCAATAGGGCGTCTCGACCGCCGTCCGCTCCTGCTCCAGCGCCGCGAGCACGCGGGCAATCTGCCCCTCGCAGCGCTCGACCCACAGCTTGAGCTGCTCCTTGCGCAGCACGCGCTCGTAGACCAGGCTGACCGCCTTGTCGGCAAGCCCGGTCGCCAGTGCCATGATGCGCAGATGCCGGCGCCGCTCGATGCCGGAACGCGCAATCATCGCCTTGTCCGGCCCGACCAGTTCGTCGAGATAATCCAGGATCGCCCCGCTCTCGATCAGCGCCTCGCCGTCGTCGAGCACCAGCGTCGGCACCCGCTGCACCGGATTGAACGTCGCAACTTTCTCCGCATCGCCGAAGGTCGACCATGGCCTGTGCTCGAAGCGCAAGCCATAAAGCCGCAGCGCGATCGCGGTGCGGCGGACAAAGGGCGAGTCGTACTGGCCGATCAGGAACATCTGTCATCTCGTCGGTCATGCCGCGGCAGACCGCTGCCGCGAAAGCAGGGCTTTCGAGGTGTGGCGGCCGGGCCGAGGTCAAAGGTTGCGCTTTGTACCATCCTAGATGGGCTGCGCGGCATTGCAACACTGCTGAGTCATTGCAATGAGGCATTGCCAGCACTGAGACGCATATCCAGTGTCGTCCCTGCGAAAGCA
>NZ_DDOP01000014.1:0-11502 GCF_002341725.1 Bradyrhizobium sp. UBA2491 | reverse complement strand
GTCGTCCCTGCGAAAGCAGGGACCCATAGCCACCGGCTTTCGCCGCGGCCAATGCTGCCTGCCTCAGCGCTGCAAACCAACTCACTTCAGTGGTGATGGGTCCCGGGTCGCGCTTACGCTTGCCCGGGACGACGGCGGTGTTCGGAGCCGCACCTATTCAATCACCGGCACGTGCCTCGCCGCATCGCGCGGCGCCATGCCGTTGAGCCTTGGATCGTCGGCGACTTCGATCTGCCGGCGGAACGCGCGAAAGCCCGAGCGCTGGTAGAACGCGACCGCGGAAGGATGGTCGAAGGTGCATGTATGCACCCAGACGCGGCTGACGTCGCGTGACCACGCGATCTCGAGCGCGCGGTTCATCAGGAAGCGCGTGGCGCCAGTGCCGATCAATTTTGCGGTGACGCCGAAATAAAGCAGCTCGCAATTGCCGGGCTCGCTGAAATCGAGTTCGAGCAGGCCTTCGTCATGGCCATCGACGACCAGCCCGTAGAGTTCGACGCCGGGCGCATGAATCCTTGACGCAAGATCGGAATCTTCGAGCCCGGTGCGGGTGAACCATAGCCACTCCTCGCCGACTCGGCGATAGAGATCGCGATACCAGCCGAGCGCGGGCGGCTCGACCTTGCGCAGGCGCCACGCGCCCGGCGGGTCATCGCGCAACGGCGGGCGCGCGGTCATTTCCAGATGGGTGACGACGGCGGCGATCTTGCCGTCGGGGATGTCGGAATATCCGTCAGGCAGCAGCATCGCGATCTCTGTTTCCATATTGCCGGCGGGAAATATCGGTGTGTCTCGCCGCAGATGCAATGCAACGCTGCGTAACAAAGTTACCGATTTGTCAGTCGGGATTTCGGCGAATCAGGCGCTCCATGTGGAGAGGCCACCGGAGCAAACACCGTGTCGCGCCATCACACGCTGCCGCCGATCATCTATACGCCGCCGCCCCCGAAGCCGAAGCCCACGCGCCGGCGACGCGGCATCGGTTACGCCTATGGCGCAGGCGCCGCCAATGAGGCTGAGGATATCGGCGACGGCGCGCCGGTGCGCAGCGCGCCGGTCGTGCCGCAGCATGCGCGCCCGGTCGAGACCGTCGAGCGGCGCGTCCCGTCACCGAACGGCAAGCTCAGCGACGACACGCTGCGCGCAATGCTGGAATTGCAGGAGAAGCAGGAGGGATAGCGCGCGGCGCTTTCCGCGCACCCTGTGTCGTCCCGGCGCAGGCCGGGCCCCCATTGCCACAGGGTTTTGTTGTCGGGGCACGCTGCGGCCCCAGCGTCGCAAGACGATCGGCATTCGTGGTTATGGGTCCCGGCCTGCGCCGGGACGACGGCGGAGTTTGCTGGACGGGCCGTCCCCTCACTCCCCCTCGTCGCTCGCCAGCACGCCCTTGACCGCGCGGGCCCAGCCGGCGAGCTTGCGGTCGCGCGTCGCTTCGCTCATCGCCGGGCGGAAGCGGTGCTCGAGCCGCCAATTGTCGGCGAACTTCGCGGGCTCCGGATAGACGCCGGCCTCAAGGCCGGCGAGATAGGCGGCGCCCAATGCCGTGGTCTCCTGGATCATCGGGCGGTCGACCGGCGCGTTGAGCAGGTCGGCGAGCCGCTGCATGGTCCAGTCGGAGGCGGTCATGCCGCCGTCGACGCGCAGCACGGTGTTGGCAGCGTTGGCCTCGGGCCAGTCGGTGCGCATCGCGGCCCACAGATCGAAGGTCTGGTAGCAGACGCTCTCCAGCGTCGCATGCGCGAGCTCGGCCGGGCCGGTGTTGCGGGTCAGCCCGAACAGCGCGCCGCGCACACGCGGATTCCAGTAAGGCGCGCCCATGCCGACGAAGGCCGGCACGAGATAGACGCTCTGCATGCTGTCGGACTTGTCGGCGAGAGGTCCGGTCTCGGCGGCGTGCTTGATGATGCCGAGCCCGTCGCGCAGCCACTGCACCGCGGAGCCAGCAACGAAGATCGAGCCTTCCAGCGCGTAGGTGCGCTGGCCGCCGAGTTGGTACGCGATCGTGGTCAGCAGCTTGTTCTTCGAGGCCACCGGCGTGGTGCCGGTGTTGAGCAGCGCGAAGCAGCCGGTGCCGTAGGTCGACTTCATCATGCCGGGCTCGAAGCAGGCCTGGCCGATGGTCGCGGCCTGCTGGTCGCCGGCAATCCCCGAGATCGCGATCGGGCCGCCGAACAGATCAGCCGTGCTCTCGCCGAACCGGGCGGAGGAATCCTTCACCTCGGGGAGCATCGAGCGCGGCACGCGCAGAAGCTTGACGAGATCGTCGTCCCAGGCGCCGGTGTGGATGTTGAACAGCAGCGTGCGCGAGGCATTGGTGGCGTCGGTGGCGTGCACGCGGCCGCCGGTGAGCCGCCACAGCAGATAGCAGTCGACGGTGCCGAACAACAGCTCGCCGCGCTCGGCGCGTTCGCGCGCGCCCGGCACGTGATCGAGGATCCAGGCGACTTTGGTGCCCGAAAAATACGGATCGATGATCAGGCCGGTCTTCGCCGAGATCGCGGGCTCATGGCCTTCGGCCTTCAACCTGGCGCAGATGTCGGCGGTGCGGCGGTCCTGCCAGACGATGGCGCGGTGCACGGCCTGGCCGGTGGCGCGGTCCCACACCACGGTGGTCTCGCGCTGGTTGGTGATGCCGATCGCGGCGATATCCCTGGCCTTCAGGCCGGCCTTCTCCAGCGCCTCGCGGCACACCATGATGGTCGAGGTCCAGATGTCCTCCGGCTCATGCTCGACCCAGCCGGAGGCCGGGAAATGCTGCGGAAACTCCTGCTGCGCCACCGCGGCGATGGAGATGTCGCTGCGAAACACCATGGCGCGCGACGAAGTGGTGCCCTGATCGATGGCCAGCACGAAAGACATGAGCGTTTCCCTTGAGGCTTGGTCGAGGCGCCAAGGGAGCGGATTACCGCGGTGAGGTCAAGCTGGGACGGCAATGGCGAGAGACCTATGGGCCTAGGGCGCAAGTGGCGCCACACGCTCCGCCGTCGTCCAGGCGAAGGCCGGGACCCATACTCCGCGGCGGATGTTGTAGGCGGGACTCGTCATTCCTAGAGCGCGCGACAATAACCCTCGGTGGTTATGGGTCCCGGCCTTCGCCGGGACGACACCGAATGCTTGGTGCCGCCGGTGATTCATGCGCTTACGTTCTCTGCCGCGGGCCAGCGTGAAGCGCGGCCGATCACATCGGCCGGTAAGTGCGCACGTCCGCCGGCACGTTGACGCCGATCTTGATCGCGCCGACCGAGCGGATGATGTCGTCGCCGAGCAACTGGGCGAAGCACGCATAGCCCCAGTCGTTCATGTGCAGGCCGTCGGCGATGACGAAATCGTTGATCGGGATCGCCTGCTTCTCGTGCCAGTCGCGCATCACCTCGAAGCGCGGGAAGATGCCGACATGGCGCAGCGCGGCGATGCGGCCGAGCAGCTTCACCATGCCGCGCGCGCTTTCGGGGCGCTCGGTGACGCGCGGCGAATATTGCGGATCGACCAGCACGACGTCGGCGCCGTCGGCCTGGATGCGCGCCACGCCGTCCTCGACCTGTTTCTCGGTCTCGGCCGGGTCGAGATTGCGCAGCACCGCATTGGTGCCGACCTGCCAGATCACCATGTCGGGATGCACGTCGATCACTTCGGTCTGCAACCGCTTCATCATCTCCGGCGCATCCTCGCCGCCTTTGCCGCGGTTGAGCACGGTGATGTCGGCGGAGGGATATTGCCGGCGCAACTGGCCGGCGAGCCGGCTCGGATAGGTGAATTCCGGCGCCGACGATCCATAGCCCTGGGTCGAGGATGAGCCGAATGCGATGATGACGACGGGCCGGCCGGCAGCGAGCTTGGCCGCGACATGCGGCAGCGAGCCGGTGGTGTTGGCGACGCCGTTGGGCTGCTGACAGGGGACGCGATGGAAGATGTCGCTCGCCGAGCGCGCAACCTGCTTCACCTTGTCGAGCGCCTGCGAGGCGATGCCGGGCTGTTGCGAAGTGGCGACGTCGGTCGCCATCGCAGCCGGCTTGTTGGCATCGGACCGTGCGGTTTCAACCCTGGCACCCGATGAGAGCGCCGCATGCTGGTCGCCCTGGGTCTGCGCGCGCGACGGCGCAGCCGCGAACGGCGCAAACACCACCAGCGCTGCTGCGGCGCACCGGCGTCGCGCTGCGCGAGAGCGAAAAGGGAAGGCAAAACGCATCAACTCTGCTTCCTCTAATTCTGCTGCACCGGACCCAGATGGGCCGCATCGATCACGAATTTCGCCAGTGCGCGGCCGAGACAGGCGTGAACCTTCTTGGCCAGGTCGACACCATGCGAGGTGCTGAACAGGTCAAAATATCCGGCGTCGCTCCACTGCTTCATGATCGAAAACCGGTCGAACAGCGGAACGTCGTGCTGCTGCGCCACCACCTTGATATTGTCGAGATAGGGCGGCGCAGAGATCATCGTCTCCGTACGCGGGCTGTATTGCAGATTGACCAGCACCACGTCGGCCCCGGCGCCCCGTAACGCAACAACGCCGTCGTTGATGGCGGTACGGAAATCGTCCGGATCGACTGCTCGCATAGCATCGACCGTTCCGGTCTGCCAGATAACCAAAGTAGGCTTTTTTGCTTCGGCAAGCTTAACAAGGGTTCCCGCGGTCTCCTCGGCGGTGCTTTTTCCCTGTAATTCTACGGATAAATCGATCGTGGCCGCCGGAAACGCCTCTTTCAGCGCGGCCTGGAGCTTCGCCGGATAGGCGCTGGCCTCGTTGCCCTGGATGGTCGAGGAGCGGCTGCCGACCACGAGCACGTTGAGCGGCTGATTGGCCTTCAACGCATCCTTGACCTTGGGCAGCGAGCTCTCGCTCGCCAGCAGATAGGCGGGCACGTCGCAGGGTGGCGCCGGTGGATCGGCGGTGTCGCCGGCGCGCGCGGGCGCCGCCGCCAAACAGGCGACCAGCAGCGTCAGGCCCAGCATCGTCCATGCGGACTTCATGCTCCCCCTCCCGCCAGATCGGCGTTGCCGGCGGCGCCTTTTTTCGAGGCGCTTTTGTCGGCGGAGTGTTTGTACCACGAAATAATCCACGCCATGCCGCACATGATCAGGATGCCGCAGACGCTGATCAGGGCGTGCAATGCGGCACCGCCCGAGACCTCGGCAAGCACGAAATGACCGGCAAAGGCGAGGAAAACCCCGAGGCAGAATATCTCAAGCGAGTGCTGGCCACACAGGATCAATGGTCGCAGCCAGCGCGATTTCAAGCCCGGCCAATCCCGGGGCAGGAAGCGCACGGTGAGGGCTGCGAGCGCCAGGAAATGCGCGAACCGCAACACGTCAAGGTCGGTCTTGTTGATCGGATACATCCATTGCTCGATCACCTTCGGCATGATGTGGCCGAGCTGCGGCACGTACCAGGTCAGCGTCACGAAGAACGCGGCGACCAGATAGACGATGCAGATCCACATCGTGATGTTCGACGACAGGATGCGCGACATCCGCCGCGCGCCGCCGAGCGCGCACCAGGCGCCGAACACGAACAGCAATTGCCAGGCGAACGGATTGAAGGCCCAGAAGCCGTTCGGATAGGCCGACAGGTACAGGTCGAACTGCCAGGTCAGCGCGTACAGCACCACCGACAGGCCGAGCGTGACGTCGGGCTTCCACTTCATCAGCCACAGGATCAGCGGCAGGAACAGCATCAAGACAATATAGAGCGGCAGCACGTCCATGTTGACGGGACGAAAGCGCAGCAACAGCGCCTGCACGATGGTGACATCGGGCTGCTTGAGGAAGTCCATGATCCCCATCTCTTCGGAATAGAGCGGGTTCTCGAACGAGGTCGCGACATAGGAGATCTCGGCGAGGAAGATCGTGAACAGGAAGACATGCGCGACATAGATCTGCCAGACCCGGCGCAGGATGCGCGCTGTCGCGATCACGAAGCCGCCCTCCAGCATCGCCCGGCCGTAGACGAAGGCCGCGGTGTAGCCGGAGATGAAGATGAAGATCTCGGTGGCGTCGGAGAAGCCGTAATTGCGGATCGTCAGCCAGGTCAGCAGATTGGTCGGCAGATGATCGATGAAGATCAGCCACAGCGCGAGCCCGCGGAACAGGTCGAGCCTGAGCTCGCGCTCGCCGGCGGCCGGCAGCGTGATCGCGGGCGCCGCCGACCGGGCTTTCGCCTTGACGTCGCTCTTGGCGTCGCTCTTGGCATCAGCCGCGGGCGCGCCGGCTATCGGATCGGCAATCGAGCTCATCAAACACCATACCGGCGGCGATTCTCCGCACGCCGCGTTGTAGCGATCATATCGGGCCGCCCCGGGCCGACAAAGCACCGCGTGCGGCGACATGCGGCCGCGCTTTAGAGCGGAACTATGTTGAATCCGCGATGAACGCCCAGACCAGGGTGGCTTTGCGCAGCCCCGGCAGGCGATTGGTTCCGGCGGATCATTTGGCTATGATGGCAGCCGAGAGCACCGGATTGAGCCGCATGTACCGCGCCGTTACCCGCCAGATCGAAGTCACCGTCGAGCCGAATTTCATGCCTGATCGCTCGTCGGTCGAGCGGCGCGAATATTTCTGGTCCTACACGATCGTGATCACCAATTCGGGACCGGAAACGGTGCAGCTGCGCACCCGGCACTGGATCATCACCGACGCCACCGGGCGCCGCCAGGAGGTGCGTGGCGCGGGCGTCGTCGGCGAGCAGCCGGTGCTCGCGCCGGGCGCGCGCTATCAATATACGAGCGGCGTGCCGCTGCCGACCGCGTCCGGCTTCATGACCGGCAGCTATCAGATGGTCACCGAAGCCGGCGAGCGCTTCGACATCGACGTGCCGACCTTCTCGCTGGACAGCCCGAGCCCGGATGGCAAGCGGGTGTTGAACTGACGCGCTTCCGCGCGCGCCGCTATTGCTCGGCGCCGGCTTCCTGCGGGGTGAACTCGTAGACCGACGAGCAGAACTCGCAGGTCACGACGACCTTGCCGTCCTTGACCATCTCGGCGCGATCGTTCGGCGCGAAGCTCTTCAGCATCGCCGACACCGCATCACGCGAGCAGGAGCACTGCGCGCGCAGCGGTTGCGGGGTGAAGACGCGGACGCCGCGCTCGTGGAACAGGCGGTACAACAGCCGCTCGCCTGAGAGATCGGGATCGATCAGCTCGACATCCTCGACGGTAGAGAGCAGCGACTGGCCCTCGACCCAGGCGTCGTCATCGGGCACCGAATGCGTCACCGTGCCTTCCGGCGCGTCGCCGGGATGCAGGTCGGCCTGCTTGGCGCGCTCGGGCGCCTTGGGCAGGAATTGCAGCAGGATGCCGCCGGCGCGCCAGTGCAGCTTGCCGCCTTCGCCACCGCGCATCTCCTCGCCGACCGCGAGCCGCACCCGCGTCGGGATCTGCTCGGAACGCAGGAAATATTCGTGCGCCGCCTCTTCCAGGCCGTCGCCCTCGAGCGCGACGAGGCCCTGATAGCGGCTGGTGTTGGAGCCCTGATCGATGGTCATCGCAAGGTGGCCCTTGCCGAGCAGCTCGCCCGAGGTCTGGCCCGGCTTGAGCTGCGCCGCATCGTAGCGCGCATAGGCGCGCAGCCGGTCGGGCGCCTGGAAATCGACGATCAGCAGCGACACCGGACCATCGGTCCGGGTCTGAAGGATGAAGCGGCCCTCGAACTTGACCGACGAGCCGAGCAGCGTGGTCAGCACGATGGCCTCGCCGAGCAGCTTGCCGACCGCTGGCGGATAATCGTGCTTGTGCAGGATCTCGTCGAGCGCGGGGCCGAGCCGGGTCAGCCGGCCGCGCAGATCCAGCGCGCCGACCTCGAAGCCGAGCACGGCATCGTCGACAGGAACCGCCGACGGCGCGCGAACCGGCGCCTCGGCCGTGATTTTGATGTCGGGGGATTGTGAAACCATGGCGCTCTATCTGGGGTCTCGGACCGTGAAATAAAGGGGTTCAATCAACGACGGACCGTCGTCCCGGCGAAGGCCGGGACCCATCACCACCACTGTCAGTTGGTGCATCAAGCTGGGGCCCCAGCCTTTTGCAACAACGAGCAATGGTGGTTATGGGTCCCGGCTTTCGCCGGGACGACAGCGTTGAAGCGGCCTTACGCGACTTCGTTAAAACACCAGGCCAGAATGCCCTTCTGCGCATGCAGGCGGTTTTCGGCCTCGTCGAACACAACGGATTGCGGGCCGTCGATCACCTCGTCGGTGACCTCCTCGCCGCGATGCGCGGGCAGGCAGTGCATGAACAGCGCGTCGGGCTTGGCGAGCGACATCAGCTTGGCATTGACCTGATAGGGCCGCAGCACGTTATGACGATGCTCGCCCTCCTTGTCGCCCATCGAAACCCAGGTGTCGGTGACGACGCAATCGGCGCCGCGCACGGCGGCTTCCGGATCGGTGCCGAGCACGATCGGCGCGTTGGTCGCCTTGATCCAGTCACGCATCGGCTTCTTCGGCGAGAGCTCCGGAGGGGTCGCGATATTGAGCTGGAACTTGAACCGCTCGGCGGCATGCGCCCAGGAAGCCAGCACGTTGTTGTCGTCGCCGGTCCAGGCCACCGTCTTGCCCTCGATCGAGCCGCGGTTCTCCTCATAGGTCATGAGGTCGGCCATCACCTGGCAGGGATGCGAGCGCCGGGTCAGGCCGTTGATGACGGGGACGGTGGCGTGCGCCGCGAGCTCGAGCAGCGCGTCATGGTTGAGGATGCGGATCATGATCGCATCGACATAGCGCGACAGCACCCGCGCGGTGTCGGCGATGGTCTCGCCGCGGCCGAGCTGCATCTCGGTGCCGGTCAGCATGATCGATTCACCGCCGAGCTGGCGCATACCGACGTCGAACGACACCCTGGTGCGGGTCGACGGGCGCTCGAAGATCATCGCCAGCGTCTTGCCTTCGAGCGGCTTCCTGGCCTTCTCATGCGCCTTCAGCCTGGCCTTCATCGCGGCGCCGGCAGACAGCATATTGCGCAGCTCGCCGAGCGGCAGCTCGTTGATGTCGAGGAAGTGACGGACCGGCTTGCTCATTATCCGGCCTTCCTCGGCTGTGCCGCCGACAACGTCGCGCAGGCGCGCTCGAGCGAGCCGATCGACTGGTCGATCTCGGCCTCGGTCACGATCAGGGGCGCGAGGAAGCGCACCACATTGTCGCCGGCGCCGACGGTGAGCAGCTTCTCGTTGCGCAAAGCGGCGATCAGGTCGCCCGAGGGCACCACGGCCTTGACGCCGATCAGGAGGCCCTCGCCGCGCACATCCGCCAGCACGGCGGGATAGCGATCGACGACGGAAGCGAGCTTCTGCTTCAGCAGCAGCGACATCTTCTGGACGTGGTCGAAGAAGCCGGGCTTCAGCATGACGTCGAGCACGGCATTCGCCGCCGCGACCGCCAGCGGATTGCCGCCGAAGGTCGAGCCATGCGAGCCGGGCGCCATGCCCTCGGCGGCCTTCGCCGTTGCCAGCACCGCACCGATCGGGAAGCCGCCGCCGAGCGCCTTGGCCAGCGACATCACGTCCGGCGTGACGCCGACGCGCTTGTAGGCGAACAGGTCGCCGGTACGGCCCATGCCGGTCTGCACCTCGTCGAAGGCGAGCAGCAGGCCATGCTCGTCGCACAGCGCACGCAGCGCCTTGAAGAAGGCGTGCGGCGCCGAGCGCACGCCGCCCTCGCCCTGCACCGGCTCGATCAGGATGCCGGCGGTGTGCGGGCCGATCGCCTTCTTCACCACCTCGATGTCGCCATGCGGCACCTGGTCGAAGCCGTCCATCGGCGGGCCGAAGCCTTCGAGATATTTCGCCGAGCCGGTCGCGGCCAGCGTGCCCAGCGTGCGGCCATGGAAGGCGCCTTCGAAGGTGATGATGCGGTAACGCTCCGGATGGCCCTTGGAGAAGTGATAGTGGCGGACCAGCTTGATCACGCCTTCCATCGCTTCCGCGCCGGAATTGCAGAAGAACACGAAGTCGGCAAAGCTCTGCTCGCACAGCCGCGCGGCCAGCTTCTCGCCGTCCGGGCTCTTGAACAGGTTCGACATGTGCCAGAGCCTGGTCGCCTGTTCCTGCAACGCCTTGACCAGATGCGGATGCGCATGCCCGAGCGCGTTCACCGCGACGCCCGAGGTGAAATCGAGATAGCGGTCGCCATTGGTTGCGATCAGCCAGGCGCCCTCACCGCGCTCGAAGCCGAGATCGACCCTGGCGAAGACGGGAAGCAGATGCGACGGGGCGCTGTTGGTCATGGCGTTCACTGCCGGTTAGAGGCCGACAATTGCCGCGCGCCTTGACGCCAGCGCAGCAACGGCCGGCTTCGGAAAACAAAACGGCCGCCTTTGCGGGCGGCACGTGGCAACATTCTATGCTGCGGCGGGTCCGTGTCAATCGCCAGCAGCCGGCCTTAGCCGGGCTTCCGTGCGTGCGAAACGAGCGCAATCCGGAGCATTCCGGTGCGGTGGAAAAGCCTCATTGCAATCCCTAACTGTGTGGGAACATGTGGACGCGCAGCCGCGGACTCTTGCGCCAGAGTCACGCCATATTGTAGCGTTTGGGCTGTCGGGTACGACATCTCGTGCGGCAGTACTGGACCCTCTAAGTAGCCTTTGTGTCTCGCGTAAACGTTCGGGCGCAACACCGTGCCCGGCGAGGGCTAAGGGATTCTGGCCGCAGGGATATTTGTCCAGATTTGGCTCGCAACGCCGCTCCAATGACTGGCCGGCGCCATGCGAAAGGAAGAATGCGATGACGGTATTGACCTGGTCCGACGATCGCGTCGAGCAGCTGAAAAAGCTCTGGGAGTCTGGCCTTTCGGCCAGCCAGATCGCAGCGGAACTTGGCAATGTGACGCGAAACGCCGTGATCGGCAAAGTGCATCGGCTCGGCCTCTCCGGCCGTGCCAAGGCGCCCTCGACCGCCGCGCCGCGGCAGCGCAAGGCGCGTCCCGCCCAGCACATGATGCGGGTGGCGCGCCCGGTTTCGCGCGGCAACACCGCGCTCGCCCACGCCTTCGAGGTCGAGATGGAGCCCGATCCGATCTCCTACGACAACGTGGTGCCGATGAGCCAGCGACTGTCGCTGATCGAGCTCAACGAGGCCACCTGCCATTGGCCGGTCGGCGATCCCTCGAGCCCGGAATTCTTCTTCTGCGGCGGCAAGGCGCTCGCCGGCCTGCCCTATTGCGCGCACCATTCGCGCATCGCCTACCAGCCCGCCGGCGATCGGCGCCGGCCATCGGCGAAACCGCAGATCAAGTAAGCGCTCGGGAAACCACGGAAGACTTCAAAAACAAATCCCCGCTTTGGCGGGGATTTTTTTGTGTGAGATCGTAGCCCGGATGGAGCGCAGCGCACGACGTAAGGTGAGCACGCACGTCCGGCTCCCTCCCCCCTTGCGGGGGAGGGTTGGGGAGAAGGGTACCGCTTGCTCCGCTGACGAAGAATACGAGCAAAGCGCGAGCGCGCCGTCGATTCGGTTGATAGGGCGTCGCTACACGTCGTGCATCACAGCTCGGGGCTCACCCCTCTCCCCACCCTCCC